>DASRDP010000083.1 GCA_035652535.1 Chloroflexota bacterium | reverse complement strand
ATCGCACCCCGTATGCCGCCCTCAAAGCCGAACTGCCGAACATCGACGAGGCCATCCGCTTCCCTATCCCGTTCTTACTCGACGACGTCAGCGTCCGCCTTGGCCCTTGGAGTGGATACCATCTGTTGGCGCATCACCCGGCATCCCTCGGAGCCGTTGGCGCAGATCCATGGATGAGCGCCAGCATCCGCGGTCCGACCTGATCGTGCGATCAATGCATTGGGGGACGTCTTGCGATAGAGGCAGTGCCGCGCAGCGCCGCGAGCGCACGAGAGGCACCCCGGTGCGAAAAAGCCTGGGCGGCCGGGCTCCCCGCTTGGTGCCGGCCCGACCGCGTCAGCTCCAGTGCCAAGCCCAGATGTTCCAAATGCGCGATGTATCGAAGACCGTCGGCCCGGTCGGCCCCACAATACCGGACCGAAACGCAAACGCTTCCGCCTTGGGTAAGCGTCACCATCGCGTCTTCTTGCATGATGGTGATCGCATCGATCAGGTAGCCCTGGCGCTCGACAGGATCGATGGAGCCGACGATCCTTTCCCACGCCGGGTCGAGACGGGGATTGACGTACCCGATGCGATTCTGTCCACTCCAGTGGTTGTCTGGTGTCGACACCTTGTCCGACGTCCACACCATCGTGTCGAGTCCGAGGTTCCGCTGGGTGTAGTGTCATTCGTCTGCAGCTATGATTTCACGGATGCACCTGCGATTCATGCTCCCATCGTTCCCATGGACCCGCGCGCTCGAAACGGGGCGGATCGAAATCCCGGGCGTGACCTATGAGTGCGCGCCGTTCATCGAGAACGCGCCGGATCGATTCGCGGCGTTCGCGTTAGGCGGCTACGACGTCGGCGAGGACAGCGTGCGTGGGTACATCGTCAAACGATTGAGGGGGGCAGCGCCAGTCGCCCTCCCGGTCTTCCTGGACCGCGAGCACATGCAGCGGAACATCTTCGTGCGCGCCGATTCCTCGCTGCGCCACCCGCGCGACTTGATTGGGAAACGCGTTGGCACACGGCAGAGCCTGCAGTCGGGCACGTGCGCAGGCGTCCTCATGATGTTGGAGAGCGGGTATGGCATAGCGCTCGACCAGATCCAATGGCACGCTGGCTCTCCGCCGGAGCGGGCGATCGATCGCATGCCCCTTGATGTCATCCGAGGCCCCAGGACTGACCGCGAGAACCTCGACCTTCTCCTGCGCGGTGAGCTAGATGCCGTCATTTCGAACCTCGAGGGCCGATACTGGTCCCTCTTCGGCCCCGACCTGCTCGATCATGAGACCGTTCCGCCCGCTGGCATTCGTCCGCTTGTCGAGGATCCCACGGTGATCGCGAACACGTATCGGGACACCGGGCTGTACCCCATCACTGACGTCGTCGTGGTGCGTCGGGAGCTGATCGCGGAACAACCTGAACTGCCCATCGACCTGGTGGGAGCCTTCACCGAGGCGAACGCGCTGGCCTCGGAGTATCGAAGCGGAATCGAGGACCATCTGGCGCGCCTCGAGGTCGATCTTCTGGGCGAGGATCCCCACGTCTACGGGCTGAACGCAAAGGCACGCCGAAACCTCGATCTATTCGTCGATCTGCTGTACCGGCTCGAAGCGATCGACGAGCGCATCGGGCCCGAGGAGATCTTCGAGGGCCGGGCGTGGTGAAGCGCGTCGCTTGATCGGGGCGCGCGGACCGACCGCGCGTAGCAATCCGGCCAGGGGTTCCCGCTCGTACAGGATGGTGGCGCCGAACTCGAGCGACTTAGGAGGGGGAATCGATATGAAGCGAAATCTCATTGCGCTTGGCCTGCCCGCGGCCTTGGCTGCGGGCATTCTCTTGGGGAGGCAGGCCGGCCCATGGGCGCAGGTCGCCGCCGCTCAGAGTGACGAGCCGCTGCAGATCCCTGTTTCGATGATCGAGTATCAGTTCGATCCCGGCGAATTCGTCGTCAAGGCTGGCCAGCCCGTGCAATTTGTCCTCACGAACAATGGCACCGAGCGGCATCGCTTCAACGTCGGCGGCTTCGGCGACCGGTGGCGGTCATCCGATCCGGAGCCGGGCGACTCGACGACGCTGGATGTGACCTTCACGGAGCCCGGTGTCTACGAGGTGTGGTGCTCGGTGGCGACGCCCGACGGCCAGCCGCACCGCTCGCTGGGGATGGAAGGGACGCTCACGGTCGTCGAGTGATTCGGACGCGCCTTGCGTGGGGACAGGGGCGCCGCCGGCCAGCCGCTGAAGGCACGCGCCCGTCGACAGGCTGTCCTGAGCGCCCTTCGATAGGCCTGTCCTGAGCGACAGCCGAAGGGCCCACGGCGAACAGATCGAGGGCTCAGGGCGACCGGGGTAGGGGCTCGGCGCGCTTTTTGACCTCACTGTGATAGCGGCGCCCACCGCTCGGTGGCGGTAGCAGGCAGCGTCCCTCAATAATTGGCTCGATGCTCCACCTCGCCTCCGCCGCGGTGCTGCTCGTGCTCGTCGCCATCGCCCTTCCTCCTCCCGCGGCGGACCAGACGAGTGCCCCCGACATACGCGAGCACGTGTCCCATGCCCGACCCGTCTACGCGCAGGCGGGACTGACCCCGGGCACTCCAAGCGCGACGCCGACGCCACGCGCGACGCCGACGCGAACCGAAACGCGCACGCCGACGGAATCGCCGACAGCCACGGCCACGGCCACCGTGGGCACGCCCCTGCCGACGCCGCCCTTTCCCATCTTGCCGCCGCCACCAACCGCGACACCGACCGCCATCGCTCCCGAGGAAGGCGGGCCGACGCCCTCGCCGAGCGAGCCCGAGCCGATTACGTTGCGGGTCGCGGCCGAGCACGACGTGTACCGCCTCTCAGAACAGGCCGAGATGCCGACGATCGTCGTGACGCCCGCCATGACGGGCATTCCTGACTCGGCGGTGGACGACCTGATCTTCACGTGGTCCATCCGGATCACCTATACGCCGTCGGACGACGATCCCGTCGACGGGCCGTCGTCACCCATCACGTACCGATGGCCCGACCAGCGGACTGAGGGGCTCAGCGCCTTCACGCCGGATTTCGGAGACACGGTCCGTGGCGGCACGTTGACGATGCGGGCCGTTACCGTCATCGCGGACGTCGAATACGCGGCGGACGCCACCGTGACCATTCTCGGCACAAATCCGCCGATGTCGACGGTTCAGGGCTACCTCGCCGCGCAGTTTCCGACGAGCTACTACACGCTGTGGCGCATCGCCCAGGCGGAGAGCAGCGTGCACCAGTTCACCGATAACGGGTATCCGCTCTGGAGCAGCGACGGCGAGCACGGCGTTGGAATGATGCAAATCACGTATCCCTCGCCCACCGACGACGAAGTGTGGAGCTGGAAGCGCAATGCCGACGCCGGTGGGCGCATGCTCCAGAATGCCTACGCGACTGCGCGCGGCTGGCCGGCCGCGGTCGCCGGAAGCCGTGAGTTCCGCGCGGCCGTCGACAGCTACAACGATGCGCGCGAGAGCGACGGCCTGCCCAGGCTGATCCGCGTCACCGTCCCCGACTTCACTTCGGGAAACTTCTACTGCGATCTCCAGCAGCGCGAGCGCGACGCGATTCGCCTGTACAACGGAGCCTACGGCTCCGATAATCTCTCCTTGCCGCTCCACGAGTACCAGCTCGCGTGGGATGCCGACGCCGGACTGCTGGACCTCGACGTGGACGAGGAGTATGAAACGGGTATCGCGAAATGGGTCCGCGTCGAGCCCGACCAGCGGCCGCGGGGAAATGTCGGCAATGACTACGTGGAGCGCGTCCTCGCCAGACCACCCCCGCGCCCCTGCTGACGGATTGGCCCATTGGCATAGTCACAGGAGGATGCGACGCTGAGCGCCGCGGACAACGAGCTGCTCTGTCGAATTGGCCCGGGGACGCCGATGGGGGATCTGTTTCGCCAATACTGGATGCCCGTGCTCTACAGCAGGGAGATCGAAGCCGATGGCCCGCCGCGGCGCATGCTCCTCCTCGGGGAGAAGCTGGTCGCGTTCCGCGACAGCTCCGGAGGGGTCGGCATGCTGGCGGAGAACTGCGCGCATCGTGGCGCATCCCTGTTCTTCGGACGGAACGAGGAGGCCGGCCTGCGATGCGTGTACCACGGGTGGAAGTTCGACGTCGCGGGACGCTGCGTCGACATGCCAAATGAGCCGCCCGAAAGCAACTTCAAGGACAAGATTCGACATCGAGCGTATCCGTGCGTCGAGCGCGGCGGGCTGATCTGGGTCTACATGGGTCCCAGGAGCGAGCCGCCCGCTCTGCCAGACCTCGAATTCAATATGCTGCCGGAGAGCCACGTGGCGATTCGGAAGAACCTTCAGGACTGCAACTGGGTCCAGAGTCTGGAGGGGAACCTGGACTCCAGCCACCTCTCGTTTCTGCACACGCGGCTATCGGCGGATGGCGACGCCCAGTTTCCCGGGGGCGGAGCGGGCGGGCGCGGGCTCTTCTACCATGACAAGGTCGCGCGCCTCGAGGTCATGGCGACCGACTACGGCTTGATGTACGCGGCGGGGCGGGAAGAAGAGCCTGGCATCATCTATTGGCGCATCACGCAGTTCCTCATGCCGATGTGGGGCATGTTCGCGCCGGTCAGCCCGGCCGAGTGTCCGATGCAATGGTGGATCCCGCTGGACGACGAGCACGTGATGAAGTGGGACGTCCGCTGGAACCCGACGCGGCCCCTCACCGCCGAGGAGCGCGACCGATTCACAGAGGGTGACCCGGGCGGGTACGTTCCCGAGACGAGCAATCCGCTGCAGCAGTGGCGCCTGAAGGCGGACCTCAGCAACGACTACCTGATGGACCGGGGAGCGCAGCGCACCCGGCGATTCTCCGGCGTGCCATCGGTCAATTTGCAGGACAAAGCGGTGCTCGAGAGTATGGGCGGCATCGTCGATCGGACCCGAGAGCACCTGGGAACGACGGATGCGATGATGATCCAGGTGCGCCGCCGCTTGATCAACGCGGCCAAGGCGCTCCGGGACGGCGGCGTCAAGCCGCCGGGCGTCGACGACCCCGCGCTCTATCGCGTGCGGAGTGCGACGCTCGCTCTTCCGAAGGGACAGCCGTGGAAGAACGCCGTCGAGCCCTACCTCGAGGCGTTCACGGACCTGCCCGTCATGTCCATCGAGGCCCAGGTGGCGGCGGGCCGGGTGACGCCGACGCCGCTCGCACGTTCAGGCGGCGCGGCTGGCTGACAACGCGGCCGGTCTCGAGGCTGGGGCTGAACCCTCCTCACCCTCGCTCTCTCCCAGAGGGAGAGGGGACTTGAGCCGCGACGGGGACGGGTCGCACCTCCGGCTCGCGCGCGCCAAGGTCCGCGGCACGGAGGTCGCTGCGCGTGGTGACGAGGCCGAGCTGCAGCGCCGCGCAGATCGACGCGCCGATGATCATGGCGACGGGCGCGCCGACGACCGACACAACGGCGCCCATCTGGGCTTGGCCCAACGGGGGCACGCCGCTGGTCAGCATGCTCTGGAAGCTGGAAACCCGTCCGCGCAGGTTGTCCGGTGTCAGGAGCTGGATCACGCCGTTCCGCGGCGTTGCCTGGAGCGAATCGAACACCCCGAGGAGGAACGTGGCGACCACGGCTAGGGCGAGCCACGGCGAAAGCGCCAGCACCACCAGGGCGCAGCAGTAGGCGAGGATCGCGCCGACCACCACGATGCCCTTGTAACGAAAGTCTCCCAGGGACATCACGAGCGTCGCCCCGACGAGGCTGCCGATGCCCGGTCCAGCGCTCAAGATTCCGAGGCCAGCTGCGCCCGCTCCGACGTTGGCCGCCACGATGGGGAGAAGGGCCTGGTAGCGCGCGAAGAAGGTCTCGCCGCAATCGGCCGCCAGAAGCACCATGATGATGGACCTATGGCGGACGAAGCTCAGCCCCTCCACGAGGCCCCGAATCGGCGACTGGTTCGATCGCGCCGTGACCCGCCCGACGTGGATCATCGCGAGTGTGCTGATGCTCACGATCTGAGCCACCCCGTCAATGAAATAGGTTGGCACGAAGCCGATGGCGGCGATGGCGAAGCCTGCGATGGTCGGGCCCATGATGTTGGATGTCTGCCAGACCGTGGAGTTGAGCGCTATCGCGTTGAGGAGATGGTGGCGCGGGACCAGGTTCGGGATGATGGCGCTCCGGGCGGGCGTGTTGAGTGCCTGAACCGACGACACGAGGAACGTGAAGAGATAGATGTGCCAGACGTCGATCATCTCCGTCCAGGTCAGGAACGCCAATATGACGCTGAAGCTGCCCCCGAGGCCCTGCGCCACCATGCTGAAGCGAACGCGGTCGACCCGGTCCGCGATGATCCCGCCCATGAGAGAAAAGGCGATGATGGGGATGGCCCGGGCGAGCCCGGTGAGCCCCAGCGACAGGGCCGATCCGGTCAAATGGTAGATCTGCAGGACGTTGGCGAAGGTCTGGATCTGGCCGCCGATCCCTGCCACGAGGAGCGCGATGTAGAAGAGGCGATAGTCTCGGTGCTGGAGGGCGATGGCGGCGCGCCGCAACCCTGGGCGTTCTTCTCTCAACGGGCCTTCGACCTACCTATCGCGCTCGCGGTGACCTGGGGTCGGCCAGCGCCGCCCGTGGATTGTACGGCGGCCAGTGAGGACCCACGGGTCACGGCGCTGAGTCGACGGGAGCTTCCCTCGCGACATTCATCCCCGCGATGCGGCCCTGCACCGTGCATCGGGCGAGCCCGTGAAGGCTGAAGCCGCCGGCGGATTCGCCGCCGCAATACAGACCCGGAATGGGATTCCCGGAGAGGTCGATGACCCGGCAGCGGGCGTCAATCCGTAGCCCGACCCGGGAGTCATGAATGACCGGCGTGGCCCAGGCGGCGTAGTAGGGCGGCGAATCGATCCGGTACTTGGGCGTGGGTTTGTCGAAGTCCTCGTCCACCCCGGCGTCGACGAAGGCGTTGTAGCGGGCAACCGTTCGCTCGAGCGCGTCGGGCGGCATGGGCTTGCGCTGGAACCGGTTCTTGATGTTGTTGGCAAGCTGCCCAATCGTATCGCCGCAGAAGAAGAATCCCTCCGCGATGTCCACATACGGCGGCTCGAGGACCCATCCTTCCCGCCGCGCGGCCTCAGAATCGAAGATGGCCCAGATCGGACCGCCGCCGTTGACGGGCTCGCCGGTCCCCGCCAGCGCAGCGTTGAGAAAGTTGGACGGGCGATACGTGATGTTCGACGCGTTGCGATGGCTGCCGGGAACGTAGTTCTTGACCGCGTCGTAGTTATTTGAGGTGAACTGCCCCTTCGTCTCGTCGTAGAAGCGCAATCCGGCTTGGTTGACCAGGATGACGTCCTGCCAGTCGTCGACGCGCAGCCCCACGGCCCGAGCGAGGTGGAAGATCGGGCTCGTCGGCTGCCAGGTGCAGTTGACGTACCCGTACTGGCAGCCGATCTTCCCGGCTTTGGTGATGACGGAGCCGAACTCACCGGTCTGATTGTAGGCGCCCCACAGCGACGCGCCGATGGCCATCGCGGCCAGCTCGCCGCTCGCATCCTGGAATGAGTAGGGTTCGCCGGCGACACCGCAGTACTCCTCGGTCAGGCGCGGGTCGAACATCCGGCGAAAGTTCACGTTTCCGGTCGAGCCCCCGGTCGCGATCACGACCCCGCGGCGCGCCCGGATGTTCAGGGTGGTCCCCTCGTGGTCGGCCGTGATCCCCAGCACGCGCCCGGCTGTCGCCTGTTCGCGGATAATGCTGGTCATTCGATGCTTCAGGAGGATCTCGACGCCGAGCTTGCGGGCAGCGATCTCGAGCGGGCGAATGAGGCCGATTCCGGAGGACGTGATGGCCTGGCGGTCGGGAGGGAGCGCGCGTCCGGTCGTGATCTGTGGCCAGTCCATGGCCGCTGCGTGGTGCTCGCGCGGCGCGGAGTTGCCCGTGGCTCCGGCCCCGCGGTTGTCCGGCGGCCCGTCGACGAAAATCACCCCGTGGGCGACGAGCCACTCGAAGGTTGGAGCGCTTTCGTCGGCGTACGCGCGAATGATCTCGCGGTCGTTGTAGCGGTAGCTGGGAAAGCCGTTCGGCTCGACCACGGACCAATCCGTGAGGTCGGAGAAGAGGAGATCGGGGGAGTCCGCGATCCCATATTGCTTCTGGCGGCTCGTCCCGCCTCCGAGCGCGACGTTCCCGCCGCTGATCGCGGCGTGTCCGCCGACGTCCCAGTTGGCTTCGACGATCAACGTGCTGGCGCCGGCCTCCTTGGCCGCGATGGCGGCCGGAAGCCCGGTCGCGCCCGATCCGATAACGACGACGTCGACCTCACGGTCCCAGTTCATTGCAGTGCTGCCCTCGTCTTGTTTGGATTTGATCCCCGATTTCGCAGAGCTTCGTTTTACCTCTTTTCCCGGGTAATGCACGCGTGACCACCGGCGGTTCGCCGCCGAACAGGCGACATTCAGCGCTGAACGAGGCAAACCAGAGGAGGATCCGGCACGTGAAGTCGACAGAAACGCGGTTCGATGGCGTGATCTTCGACGTGGACGGCGTTCTCGTCGCTTCCCCCCACGAGCGCGCATGGCGCGAGGCGCTCGACGAGCTGATGGCGACTGAATGGCGAGGCTCCGTGGGCGGCTCCACATACCAACCCGGCGCATTCACGACCGCCATCTATCAGGCGCTCGTCGCGGGAAAGCCGCGCATGAGTGGCGCGCTGGCGGTGCTCGAGTTCTTCAAGGTGCCCGAGGCGGCACTCCGCGCCGTCGAGTACGCGGACCGGAAGCAGACGCGGCTGGTCCAACTTATCGAGGCGGGAGAATTCGCGGCCTTTCCCGATGGTGTGCGATTCGCGATGCACGTGGACCGCATGGGCCTCAAGCTGGTCGCGGCGTCGTCTTCGAAAAATGCGCGCACGCTGCTCCAGATGATCGATCTCGCCGACTACGGACCGCCAACGGGCCCGGATCGTCCCACGCTGACCCTGCTCGACCTCTTCGACGCTGACGTGTCCGGTCGCGACCTGCCGGAGGGAAAACCGAACCCCGCGATCTTCTTGCTCGCCGCGGCCGAGGCTGGCCTCTCCCCCCGTCAATGCCTGGTCGTCGAAGACGCGCCTTCGGGGATCCTCGCCGCGCGGGCGGGCGGCATGCGATCGGTCGGCGTGGCTCGACTCAACGACGAGGCGCTCCTGATCGACGCGGGCGCGGATCTGGTGGTGACGTCGCTCGACCGGGTAGACCTCGACGCCCTCGCGGACGGTCGGCTCGTGTCGGCCGGTGGCGGGTAGGGGCGGGGTCACTTTGCCCCGCCGGCCTGACGAAGGGCGCCGGCGCGCTATACTGCGCGCGTCGAGTCGTTCGCAGCGGGTATGGCGATGATGCGAACTGTATTCGCCCTCGTACCGATCCTCCTCATCGCGGCGGCCGCGTGCAGCGGGCGCGGTTCCGCGGCCGGCGGTGGCAGCCAGTCGGCGCCGGCCAGCACCGGCGACGCCACCTCGAGCCAATCGCCGGCGCAGCATGCGACCCTGAAGGTCGCGTACGTACCGGTGCTCGCCTTCGCTCCGCTCTACCGCGCCATTGCCAAGGGCTACTTTTCCGCCGTTGGCATCGATGTCGACCTCACGGTAGTCCAGAGCGCGTCGGACGTGGTCGCGTTCCTGGGGACGGGCCAAATGGACGTGGGCCTCGGAAATGTTGGCGCGCCGTTTTACAACGCCGTGAATCGCGGGCTCGAGGTCCGCGTGGTGGCCGGCAACTCCGAGAATCAGCGCGATCCTGCGACGCTGGTCGCGGCGCCGCTGCTGATTCGGCGCCAGCTTGCCGATGACGGCTCGGTCCGATCGCCGTCGGACCTTCGTGGCCGGAAGGTGGCGATCAACGCCCCGGCCGGCATCCAGGAATACAGCTTGTCGAAGCTCCTGGCGGCGTCGCAGCTCGCGCTGAGCGACGTCGACGTCCAGTACGTGCCGTTTCCCGACATGCTCGCCGGGCTGAACAACGGCGCGATCGACGCGGCGATGCTGCCCGAGCCGTTTTCGGCGAAAGCGCGAGAGCAAGGGGTCGCCTCGGTCCTCGTGGCGAATCCCGCGCCGGGCGCAACGGTGACGGCTGTGCTGTTCGGCACGAATCTACTGAAATCCGATGCGGTCCAGACCGGCCGTGCGTTCTTGAGCGCGATGCGAAAGGCGGCCAATGAGCTGCAGAGCGAAGGAGAGATCTTCTCCGACGAGAATCTGGCAATCTGGGCGCAGTACACCGGCGTCGCCCCGGACGACATCCGCAAGGGCGCGCCGTATGCCTATGCGCGTGATCTCGCCCTCGATCCGCAAAGCCTCACCGACCAGCAGCGCTTCCTGCTGGGCGAGGGTCGCCTCGACTTTACCGAGCCGTTGCCCGTGAATCGGATCGTCGACGACCGGTTCTCATCCGCCGGCTGACCGGGTCAGCCAATCGGCGCCGGGACCCGCAGGTTGAACAGCCGGGCCACGTTGTCGCAGACGAGCTTGCGCCGGACGTCCGTGGGCAGATGACCCAGGTCCCTGGCGATGACCTCGCGCGAGTGAGGCCACGTCGAGTTCGGGTGGGGGTAGTCGTTGGACCACATGCAGTTCTCGACGCCCCACCAGTCGAATAGCCGCCCGCCGACGGCGTCGTCGAAGAAGGTCACGTATACCTGGCGGTAGAAATAGCTGCTGGGCGTTTCGGAGATGGGTGGTGGATTCGTTTCGTGGAACCGTCGATAGTAGTAATCCCACTGCTGCAGGAAGAACGGGATCCAGCCGATCTCGTTCTCGACGTTCACGATGCGCAGGCGCGGGAAGCGCTCCAGGACCCCATAGAAGATGAGGTCGAAGAAGGCGTTCACCGCGTCGAACGTCTTGAGGTTCACGCTCCCGCGGTAGTGCTCGACGCCGGATCGCCCGGCCGTGGGTCCGAGGCCGTTCTTGCTGTAGTTGTGCCCGGTGAGGATGTGGAGACTGATGGGCATGTCCAAATCTTGCGAGGCCGCCCACAGCCGGTTGTAGTGGTCTGAGGAAAAGGGCAGGTCAGGGTGCGGGGCCTGCCAGATGAGAGCGCTCACCATGCCGGCCTTGCGCGTGCGCTCCATCTCCCGCACGGCCTGGTCGATGTTGTATGCCGAGACGCAGGCCACCCCGAGCAGCCGGTCGAGCGCTACGGAGCAGTATTCCAACAGCCAGTCGTTGTATACGCGGAAGCACGCCTCTTGGAGAGCCGGATCGTCCATTCCGAAAAGTCGCAGGCCGAGCGTGGGGTAGAGGACTTCGGCGCTCACGCCGTCGGTCGCCATTTCTTTGAGCCGTTCGTTGGGGTCCCACCCGCCCGTCTTACCTTCGAAGCGTCCCTGGCCGCCCTCCTGGCGCTTGGGGAATCGCGGCGCAGCGTCGCGAAACTCGGACGGAAGCCGGTTCACCCACAGGTCGGGATCTTCTGAGACGTGGGAATCGGCCGAGATGAGGACTTCGCCCGTGAGGTCTGTCGCAATCGCCATGGCTTCCCCCCGCGCTTGGCTGATCTGCAGCACGGCCAGCGGAGCGCGCGCCCGCGCTATTCGGTGGCCTGTCCTGCGTGTGACTGCCAGTGTATCGCGACGACAGCCAAGGCACAAACGGTGAAACGCACATGAGAGACGCACCGGCGGCCGGTAGAGATGACCGGCCGCTGGTGCGTCCCGGGGGGCAGGGCTCAGGCGGCCCGCGTGGACTCGCTCAGTTGTGGGGTCCTGCCGGCTTCGATTTGGATGCGCCGCGGCTTTGCCTCTTCCGCCTTGGGCATGTGCAAGGTCAGGATGCCGTCCGTGAAATCCGCGCGAACGGCGTCGCTCTTGACGCTCACGGGAAGCGCGATCTCACGATAGAAGCGGCCGAAGCGGCGCTCCTGACGATGGTACTGCTCATCTTTCACGTCCTCTTTGCGACGCGTCTCGCCCTGGATGCGCAGCCGATCGTTCGCGATCGTCACGTCGAGGTCCTCGGGCTTGATGCCCGGGAGCGACGCGGTCACGACCAGCTCGTCGGGGGTTTCGTAGATGTCCATGGGCGGGGCACCGAAGGAATCGCCGGACGCGAGGCTCGGCGGACGCACCAAGGCCTCTTCGAAGAGGCGGTCCATCACCTTGCGGAGGCTGATCATCTCGGAAAATGGGTCCCAGCGCGCGATCGCCATTGGTAGATCTCCCGGATTGAACAGGTGCTGACGCCGACATCGTGCTCACGAAAGGCGCGGTTCTCCTCCCGAGGCAGATCCAGTTGGCCGCCACTCTCCTCCCGCGGCGAACCTCCCGGGCGAGCTAGGGCGCGGGGCGCGCCCCGCTGCTCCCGACCTTCGCAAGTCGAAGGCGATTGGTCCGTTGAGCGAGGTGAACGGCGAGTAAACGCACCATGAGGGACCAATGAGGGAGCCCGCGAGATGTTGCGCCGAGGCGCGCGGTGTGTCGAGCGGCGGAATGTTCCCCCACCCGCGGTCCCGCTTCTCGCGCAGTCGGCAGTTGCTCTCCGGCTCGTTGGCCTCGCTCGTTACGCTCCGAGGGACGAGATCCCAGGGAGGCCGCAGACGACGTCGGTGTTGCCAATGGCAGAACCGCCGCTCATCGCAAACACGATGAAGCAGTCGAAACCCGTTAATGGCAGCGTCTGGCTTCTTCCCGTCGCGTCCAAGTCGATCGTGGCCCCGCTCAGCGTGACGACGCGAAAGCCGTCCTGGCCTCCAGCTGCCGGATCGCTCCAGGCCAAGACCGCGGAGCCCGTCTGCGTTACGCGCAGTGCGAGGTTCTGGGGCGCCCCGGTGTTGGTTCGCGTATTCGTCAGCTCGCAAACGATGTTGGACAGGCCGGCAAGCGCCGGGGGTGTCCCAGTGGTCGGACCCAGCAGGTAACAATAGAGCGATCCAGCCGGTGCACTCAGCGCGTCGCCATCCTCGAGGGAAGTCGCCGATGGCGACAGCAGCCCGGGAGCAAGGATGACCAGGCTCGGCAGATACCGCGCCACCAGGTACCCGTTCTGAAGCGTCCCGCCATCCCAGCGGATCGTAGTCGCGGAGTGGCTTGCCTCGGCGGTGCCTCTTGGTGCCAGCCCAATGTTCCTCCCTCCCAGCGCGGGAGCCACCGTGGTCGGCGTCGGGGAGGGGGTCGCAGTGGCCGTTGCGCGCGCCGTGCCTGTTGGGCTTGGCGTCGGGGAGGTAATCAGGACCAAACGCCCGATCCTATTCGTGTTCTGCTCGGTGAACCAGATCGCGCCGTCCGGTCCCGTGACGAGTCCCGTGGGCTTGGTGCCGATCAGCCCAATGCCTCCGGGAACAAGAAACTCTGAAATCTGGCCCGCCGCGGTAATCCGCCCGATCTGGTTCCCGCTCAGTTCGGTGAACCAGAGTGCCCCATCCGGACCGACTGTGATGGTCTGCGGTTGGCTCTCGCTGGTCGGAATGCCGTACTCGATGAACTGTCCATCGGTTGTGACGCGGCCGATCTTATTGCCCGACGATTCGGTGAACCAGAGGGCGCCATCCGGCCCAACGACCAATCCCTGTGGCCCGCTTTGCGCCGTTGGGATCGCGAAGAAGGAGAAGACGCCAGAAGTAGTCATTCGCCAGATTCGGTTGTTGGGGTTGCTATCGGTGAACCAGAGGGCACCGTCAGGCCCTGATACGATCGTGACAGGGTTCGCGGTAATGTTTGGGATATCGAATTCAGTGACGGCGCCACCGGTGGTGATGCGACCGATCTTGATTCCCGCGGACTTCGTATACCAGAGAGCGCCATCTGGACCAGGAGTGATGGAGAAGGGCGAGACGTTCGTGCCCTGAAGCGTGAACTCCGCGAACTGGCCGTCCGGACTCACGCGCCCGATCTTGCTGCCATTTACTGTCTCGGTGAACCACAGATTCCCGTCTGGCCCCGCCGTGATTCCCAGGGGCGCGCTCTGGGCAGTTGGGGGCGAGAACTCCGTAATCTGCCCTCCGACGCTCACGCGTCCGATCTTGCCACTGTCCCGCTCGGTGAACCACAGGGCGCCATCGGGGCCGCTCGTGATCCCGAATGGCGCGCTGTCCGCCGTGGGCAGGATGAAGTCGGCAAATTGGGCGGTCTGGGCTGCGATGTCGGTGGGTCGCGGGAGCGGTACTGACGCGGCGACAAACGCGGCGATAAACCTCGCGCACCATTGCTTCCAGGCCAGCATGGGATCCTCCGAAGAATCCGGTCCTCACCTGCGCGGGGTGTGCAGCCGATCCCGGCGGGAATAAGGGCCGATGCGAATTGACCTGAGGCGGCTCTCACGCGTCCCTGACGCTGAACGCCTCACGCTGGTTCTTGTGGCCGCAAGGGTACCACAGGTTGTGGAACTGATCAGACCTGCCAGTGCGTGTTGGGGACCCGGCCCGCCCACCATGGGCGCTTCCTCCGCCAGAACCGGGCGGCAACCTTCGCAACCCTACGCGAGCCGGCTCACCAGGAGGAGAAAGCCCGCGCCGACGGTGGTCAGCATGACCGAGCGCATCGGCGGCAGCGCCTCGGCGCGCGGCAGAAGGCGCGTCGCACCCGCGTAGACGAATAACCCCGAGAAGCACCCGATGCCCAGGGGGAACACCACGTCGGGGAACGGGATGGCTGTCGCGATGGCCGCTCCGACCGTCGGCGCGATTGCGTCGGCAAGGAGCACGCCGCGCGCGCGCCCCATGGGCTGTCGGTGCGTTACCAGATAACTCATCGTGTTGAGGCCGTCTGAAAAGTCGTGTCCGATGACGGCCACCGCGACGAGGACCCCGAGATCCATGCTGATCTGGAAGCCCAGGCCGATCGCGAGCCCGTCGAAGAGGCTGTGGACCACGAAGCCGGCGGCGCCGACGATGCCGGCCGCGCTCGGGCCCTCATCCTCCGCATGGTGGTGGTGCAGAAACCGTTCTAGGCTATGAAAGGCGAGAAAGCCCACCAAGGCCGCGCCCAACGGCATACCCGGGCCGAGTCCGAGGGCGTCGGCGCGCTCCACCGCATCGGGGAGGAGGTCGAAGAACGCGGCGCCCAAGATCAACCCACTGGCGAATGCCGCCAGGCTGTTGACCCGGCCCGACCATCGCAGGGCGACGACGCCACCAGCCAACGTGGAGAAGAAAGACACGCTGGCGGCGGCGATCGCGGCGAGTCCGGTCATGGCCGGCACGTTGCGCAGGTACCGCGCGACTCGAGGGTGTGGCCGGTGATTGCCAAACCCGTGTGGCCTACCTGGACCGCCGGTGGGTAGTCGGGTACGGCGCGACTGGGGGGCCGAGGGCCGCCAGGCGCGCTCGAGCGAGGCTCGGGAAGTGCGCGGGCGCTTACGACGGTCGGGCTTTGAACCGGCGACCGTACTCGTCGAGGTCGCCCGGGTCTTCCGAGCGCAGCTCCCGTGGTACGGTCGTCGAGACGCGAGTCATCACCAGCTCCACGTCGCTCGTGTTCTCGAACCAGTAGTAGGTTCCGCCGGGGATGAAGATGCCCTGGTGCGGCCCGAGGTCGCCAAGGACCTCGTCGTTCTCGCCGTAGAACTTCACTCGCCCCTGGAGGACCGTCCACGTCGCGTCCTGAAACGGGTGCGTGTGCAGCTGCACCTCTCCGCCCGACTCCCAGCGGTGGACGAGGACCGTCATCATCGGGCTCCGTGCCACGGCCTGAGAGTGTCCCCGGACGACTTTCGTGGTGTCCACGTCAAACACGGTGTACGGCTGGGTTGGACTCTGGACCGCCTGTGCCATGGCTCCTCCGCTCCGCGATTGCGTGCCGAATTCCTGGCCCATTGTAGTCGTTCAATCGCGATGTCTGGGGGACTGCGCGTCGAGGGCTCCCGCAGTCGGCCGCGGCGCAATCGGAGCCAGGCGACGGCAGAAAGGCGCGACGACACATGCGCCGAGGATGGGGCCGCGCGGCAGGCGCGCGGGCGGCACGTTCGCGCATCCGGCTGCGCGTCTTCAACACCGGGTTCATCGAAACCGGGGGTACAGTTGGGCCTGGAGGTGCATGATGGTGGACAGCTCGATCGAGGGACGGGTGGCGATCGTGACCGGCGCGGCGAGCCCGATCGGACTTGGACGGGCGATGTCGCTGGCGCTCGTCCGCGCTGGGGCCCGGGTGGCGATGGTCGACGTCGACCGAGCGTCGCTGGACCGAAGCGTCGCGGATGCGCGGGCGATTGGTGGCGCAGACTGCGCGCTTGCCGTGGTGGGCGATGTAACGCGGCCCGAGGACGCAGAGCGCGTTGTCCGCGAAACGCTCCGCGCGATGGGCGGGCTGCACATCTTGCTCAACAACGCGGGGATCAACCCGGTGATTCGAGGCCAGGAGCCCGGCCCGCTCTTCGGCCAGATTCCGATCGAAGATTGGACCCGAACGGTGGCGGTGAACGTGAACGGCCCATTCTTCATGGCGCGCGCCGCCGTCCGACACCTCGTGGCTCAGGGCTGGGGCCGCATCATCGGCGTCACGACGAGCCTGGACACGATGATCCGCGCCGCTCCATACGGTCCGTCAAAAGCCGCGCATGAGGCGCTGATGGCCGTCATCGCGCGCGAGGTGGAAGGCACCGGCGTTACGGCCAACGTCCTGATCCCCGGAGGGGCCACGCGGACGAACATGACGCGCGACCGCTGGGCCGACACGATGCTCGATCCGGAGGTCATGCAGGCGCCCGCCGTCTGGCTCGCCTCGGGAAACTCTGACGGCGTCAACGGGCGGCGGATCATCGCGGAGCTCTGGGACGAGGAGCTGCCGATCGCCGAGCGACTGGCGAAAGCCGCGGCGCCGATCGCGTGGCCGCAGCTCGGGCGAGCCGGCGCCGCGGCTCGCCCGTCCTAGGGCCCCCATCCCCGCCCTCCCCCGCTGCGGCGGGGGAGGGAGTCAGAATTCGCCTCCCCTGCTGCGGCAGGGGAGGGAGAAGGAGCGGGCGAGTGCCTCAGCCTTCCTCCTCGTAGTCCCACTCGTAGTTGCGGTCCTGGTACGCGACCTCCGGCATGATGCTCTTCAGGCCGCGCTTCGCCAGCTCCGACTCGAACTTCTCGCGAATGAAGGGCTCCTCGTCCGGATACTCGATCTGGTCGCGCGCGAGGTCTTCCACCCGCTCCGAGTAGCGGCCGATTCCACGGGGCGTGTGGAACGCCAGGTAGCGCGCCGGCTCGCCGCCGATGTTGAAGTGCTGGTGGAACCAGCGATCCGGCGGCACGAAGGTGCTTCCCTCGTGCCACGGAATGATCACCTTCTCCTCGCCCTCGGGCCACATGATCGAGTAGCCCTCACCCGCCGGGATCACGATCTGGACGCCTGGCCCGTGGCGGTGGGCCTTCTTGTAGCTCCGGGCCGGGAAGACGGACATGTGGTTCGTGAGGGGCGACTTCGGGTATTCGATCCAGACGACGTGTCCGCCGGCGCCGCGTCCCTTGAAGGGAACGAGACGGTCCCAGGCGCGCATGTCGGGGAAGAAGTTCCCCCGCCAGATCGCCCGCTGACCGCGCAGGCTCGTCGACGTGCCGATGACCGCTTCGGAGTAGAAGTCCTCTCCGGCGAGGACGCTGTCGTCGATATATGGATTGTTGAAGAAGAACTTCGGATCCGGGACGATGGCCATCGCTGTGGGGAGCGCGTTGTAGTGCAGGAGGCGAGCGGTGGCGTGGCCCTGCACGTTGGAGAGCTGGTAGGTGTGATTGCGCGGGAGCATGAACAGGCTGTGCTTCTGCCATTCGAACGTACGCTTGGGTCCATTCTCCGACGCCCAAACGGTGGCAAGGCCGCGTCCATCGAGCACGTAGACCGCCTCGTCCAAGGCGAAGCGCACGGGGGGCAGCGTCTGGCCGGGCGCTATCTCGGTCACCCGGCCCTCCGTGACGCCCTCCTGGCCCGCGAGCTGGATGATGGCGGCGTTGCACTCGCGCTCTTCCCACTCGCCGAGGGGAACCGTGCGCAGGTCCTCCTGGAAGTAGCCCTTGTGGATGGGGATCCCGATCGACTGGATCCACTGGTCATATGCGCTGACCTGCCGAGCCACCGCGCGCGTGGTATCGGTTGCCTTGCTCGCGTCGATCGCCATGTCGAACCCTCCATCGCATCGTAGCCGGCGCCCGGGGTTGCCCGCCGCCCGGTGAAGCATATCCCGGACGCGCGAATCTCGCGGAGCCTGCCGCCCGCGGCGGAAATGCAGTCCCCTCGACCGTGCCCTTCCCGTCCGGTTGGACTGGGGCTCGTTCCCGGCCGGCCGAACGCGATGCTCCACGTCACGGCGGGGGTTTTATCCCCCGCCCTACCGTCTGGTATCGGTGGCTACTCAGGCGAGCTGGTCGGCGCCGATCTCCCTGCCCTTCGCACGAAGAGACCAACGAAGGACTGGAATGGCCGCGAGAACGCGCTCGCGCCGCGACTCTTCATGCCAGTGCACGGCGCGGGCTTTCAAGAGATCGCTCACGGAGATCAAGCCGAGGAGCTGGGAGGACAGCCGATCGGTGACGGGGAGACGGGTTCGCCCAGATGCCGCCATCCGGAACGCGACCGCGCGGAGGGTCTCGTCGGAATACGCGATAACGGCTCGCACGTGGGCGATGGCGCCGACGTTTACCGACCTTCCCCGGTCCGCGGTTTCGTTGGCCGCGTCCGTTAGCTCCGAGTCGGTCACCACGCCGATGAGGCGGCCCCGATCATCCACGACCGGGAACAGGCGCTGTTTCCGCGCGTCGGGGATATTGTCCAAGTGCTGCGCCGCTTGTTCGACCGTCTGGCCCACAGCGAAGGTGAGTGGATTGGTGCGCATGACTTCCCGCACCACATGGGTTTCGAGTGGATCGGTGGAATAGTCCCGGGCGATGTGGTAGCCCCGCCGGCTGACCTTTTCGGTGAGGATGGACCGCCGCAAGACGAGCACCGTGAATCCGTGGGCGACCACCACGGCAACCAGCAGGGGGAGCATGGCGTTGACATCGTGGGTCAGCTCGAGCCCGAAGACGACCGCGGTGAAGGGCGAGCGCATCGTGCCGCCCAGCATCGCGCACATACTGACGAGGGGCCAGAAACCCGGTCCCTCGCCGGGCAGGAACGTGCTCTCCAGCGCGCCCAGTGCGCCGCCGATCATGAGGAGCGGCGCCAGGACCCCGCCGGAAGTCCCGGAGCCGAGCGAAATCGCCCAGATCACCGATTTCACGATGAGCACGCCGAGGACGACGGTTCCCGTCACGCTGCCCTGGAGAAGCGACCCGATGGTGTCGTATCCGACGCCGAGGGCCTGAGGGAAGAGCAGACCACCCGCGCCGACGACCAGCCCGCCGATCGCGGGCCACCACATCCAGTGGATGGGAAGCCGATGAAAGGCATCCTCAGAGCTGTAGACGGCGAACGTGAGCATGCCGGACCCGGCCCCGGCGAACAGACCCACGAGCGCACAGGCCGCCAGCCCATGGATGCCGATGAAGGCCGCATGGTCAGGAACGGGAAATAGCGGACCGGTGCCCAAGAGGTGGGCGCGAACGCCGGCGGCGGTGGTGCTGGCGAGGGCGACTGGAATGACGCTGCGGGGCTTCCACTCGAAAAGGAGCAGCTCCACGGCGAGGAGAACCGCGGCCACCGGCGACGCGAACGTCGCGGACATGCCGCCGGCGGCGCCCGCCACGAGGACGGTCTTGCGCTCGGCCCCGGTGAGATGGAAGAGCTGTCCGATGAGGGAGCCAAACGCGCCTCCGGTCATGATGATCGGCCCTTCAGCGCCGAACGGGCCGCCGGATCCGATGGAGACGGCCGAAGAGAGGGGCTTCAGGATGGCCAGCTTGGGATCGACTCGGCTCCCGTTGATCAGGATCGCCTCGATGGCCTCCGGAATGCCGTGCCCGCGAATGCGTTCCGACCCGAAGCGCGCCATCAACCCGATGAGGATCCCGCCTGCGACCGGGATGGCGATCTCACCAGCGCCGAGCTGGTTGCCGGCCGGCGACACGAGCGCGGTATCGATGCGGCCGAAGAAGAATATGTTGGTGAAAAGCCCGATCAAGCGAAGGAGTCCAAACGCGACGAACGCGCTCAGGGCGCCGATGCCGGTCGCCAGGATCGAGATCGGGACGACTCGGCCCGTGGTGGTGAAGTCGCCCAAACGGCCGGTCGACTCGTTGTGTCCGAGACGGGCGGCGAGGTCGAGGACCCGCCGCCCCAGCTCAGGGAGGCGCGCGCTCCGGTGGCGGTCCACTTCTGCTCCTGCCATGGCTTCTCCGTACCAATGATGAGGACGCGTGGGGTTGGGCCGGCGCGCTCGATTGATCCGCGGCAAGCAGCGCTTGGAGCGCCCGCACCAGCGCTGGACCAACCGATTCCAGCTCCGCCCGATGGACGAGGGCGAGGCGGTGCACGGTCGATTCACCCTTCGGGGTGAGCGACAGGAGGACCAGTCGGTGGTCCGACGGATCCGATGTGCGCACAACGAGTCCGCTGTGGACCAGGCGATCCAGCAGCTCCACGGCGCTGTGGTGGCGGATCTGCAGGCGTTCCGCCAGCGCGCTCACCGTTGGTCGCTGCCCCGCTGGCATGCCAGTCAGGGCGAGAAGTGCCTGGTGTTGCTGGGGTTCGAGGCCTGCCTGGCGGGCGGCGTCTTCGCTGAACCGTAGGAACTTGCGGATCTGGAAGCGGAACTCCGCCAGCGCCCGGTACTCGTTCTGAGCGAGCTCGCCGTGGCTCACTGCCGGTAACTATATCGTGTTACGATAGGAAATCCCAACCCGTCGCATTCAATTGCCGGGGATCCGCAGCTCGTCTCCGGCCACGATCAGGTCGGGATCGGCGATGTCGTTGGCCGAGGCCAGGTCATCGGGGTCCACGTTCAACTGGGCCGCGATGGACAAGAGGGAGTCACCCTCCACCACAGTGTAGGTCGCGCTCGAGGCCGAGGAATCGGCGAGAGACGCGGCCGCGCTCTGACCGGCGACCTCCAACGGGACGAGCAGTCCGGTGCGCCCCAGCGGCTGGTCAATACGGCTCGCGTCGAGCCCGTTATAGGCGGCGAGGAGGGCGGGATCCAGACCATAGCTCCGCGCGATCGAGCTGAGATCCGCCGTCGGGTCCGCGGAAACCAACGTGCTTCCCTCGGCCGGCACCATCAACTCTTGCCCGATGCTGATCACGTCGGGATCGTCGAGGTCGTTCAGGGCGCTGACAGCATCCGGGGTGGTGTCGAAGGCCGCCGCGATGGAGGTGAGGGAGTCGCCAGCCATGACCGTGTAATTCCGGAGGGACGGAAGGGCCGGTGGGGTGGCCCGAGCGATGTCGCCTTGCGCCGCGACGGTGATTGGCGGAGCGGACTCGGTGACCTCGGCCAGCGAAGCACTATGGCTGGCGACCCAGAGCCGCAGGCCGATGAGGCCGGCCGCGAGGAGGAGGGTGGCCCCGACCCAGACCAGCAGGCGCGCGTGGGGGAGCGCGCGGTGGGGGTGTTCGCCGGCGTGGGTCGAGGCCTCGGGCTTCGCGCTGGGTCCTGCCGCGTCCACGGCGTAGTCTCCTTGGCACCGGGGATCCGTTCCCCGGAAGTCATTATGCGCTTCCCGGCGCCACGTCGGGCTCGAACCCACCTCACAACCGGCTCACCAATCACGGCCCCCAGGCAGCGCGTCCGCCAGATCGAGAAGTTGACCGGGCCCGCTCGGTCAGCTACGATTCGCGCTGCATCAAAAGACACGCGGCGCGGCATGGCGCTCCTCCTCTACGCCCCGGTTTGCAGGGAGCCTGAAGGTGAATCGACCGCCCGCCCTTCCCTGGCTCCGCGCCGCTAAATCAGTCCCCATTGCGCGATCATTGGGCTGGGCAGACACGACCTGATCGGAAAGAAGGAGGGGAGAGCGTGCACGCGAATCGGTGGATCCAACTGTGGAGCATCGCCGCTAGCGCAGTCGTGTTGGGGGCATGCGGAAGGCCCGGCGCTGCCCCGGCTGGGCCCGCGCCCGCCGTGGCGGACCCGCAAGCGGAATGGCAGCGGGTGCTCCAGGCGGCGCGGCAAGAGGGCACCATCAACATTCTCAGCGGATCGAGCACCTCCCACGAGATCCCGCATTTCGAGAAGGCGTTCGCCGACCTGACGGGCGGGCACGTGGAGTTCACCGAGCTGACGGCCGCGACCATCGTCTCGCGGCTGCCAGAAGAATACGCTGCCCACCAGTACAACTGGGACATCATTCTTCTGGGCGGCAGCTCGGGGATCTCCGAAGAGCTTGACAAAGCCGGCGTTCTGGGCGACCTCAACCAGTATTTCATCATGCCCGACCTCACGCAGGACTCAACCTGGGTGGGCGGGTTCGGCGACATCTGGGTGGACCAAGACACGAGGAAGTACAAGATCCACCATCAGGCCACACTTTCGCTGGGCTCAGCGTGGTGGGTCAACCGCGACGTGCTGCCGGAGAGCAGACTGAACAAGATCGAGGACGTGTTCACCATCCCGGAGCTGAAGGGCAAGTTCTGCACCTACGACCCCCGTGTCGAGGGCGCAGCGGATGCGAACTTCGGCCAGATCGCGGGCATGTACGGCTCAGCGATGCTGCGGCGGCTGTTCACGGAGCTGGACATCGTGGTCACCCGCGACTTCACGAAGCTGACCCAGGACACGCTGCGGGGGGCCTGCCTGATCTCGGTGGGCGCGCGGATTCCGGATCTCCACGCTCAGGGCGTAGGGCTCAACATCCAGGAGTGGGACGTCTTCAACCCCGGGATCGCGCCGGAATACGCGGACCGTCTGAAGCCGACGTGCTGCGGCGCAGGGAAGACGAAGAGCACCATCGACGGCTGGTTCGGCGGGGGCAGCGCCAACGGCATGCTCTCCGTGGCCAACAACCCGCCGCACCCCAACGCGGCGAAGGTGTTCGTGAACTGGCTGCTGAGCAAGGAGGGTCAGATGGCCTGGCCCGATCCGGATCAGGACTCGACGTGCAGTCGCCGAGCCGACCTTCAGGACTGGTGCGCCAAGGAGTATCGACAGATGGGCGCCCAGGCTGCCCTTTGGGCCCCCATCGAGGAAGGGAAGACCTACATCTCGATCCACACGCGCCAGAACTTCTGGCTGCGGAAGGTGGCTCAGGACACGGGGCTGGAAGTCTTTGGGCGGTAAGCGACCGGAATCGAGTCGACGCTAGAGGCTCATCGTGGCAGTTCTCACCGTGCGCGTCCAGGTTGGCCGATCGCGCTTGAGCGCGCGGCCAGTATTGATCGCCGGCACCGTCACCGTTCTCTCGTTCGTCGTGATCTATCCGATCGTGCTGCTGCTGATCAACAGCTTCGTGCTCTCCAGGCCGTGGCAGACACCGCAATACGGACTCGACGCCTGGCGGTTTGCCCTTCTCGATCGGAGCATGATCGAGGCCATGCGGAACACGCTGCTGCTCGCGTTGGTCCACCAGTCGATCTCGCTGCCAATCGCGATCGTCATCGCGTGGCTCTTGGGACGCACCGACATACCGGGCGCGCGAGCGCTGGAGTTCTTCTTCTGGGTCGCCTTTTTCCTCCCCATCATTCCCACGGTGCAGGCGTGGATCCTCCTTCTCGACCCAAACTACGGCTTGGTGAACGCGCTCGTCCACCGGCTGCCGTTCGTGCCCGCTGGCGCCGGGCCCTTCAACATCTTCTCGTTCTGGGGCATCGTGTGGATGCACCTGGTCACGTCCACCATCGCGATCAAGGTCATGTTGTTTACCCCGGCATTCCGGAACCTGGACGCCTCCCTCGAGGAGGCGTCGACGGTCAGCGGTGCGAGCGCGCTGCGAACGTTGTGGCGCGTGACGGTGCCCGCGCTCGCCCCGGCGCTTGCGACGGTCATGGTGCTGGCGCTCGTGCGCGCGTTTCAAGCCGTGGAGATCGAGCTGATCCTGGGGATGCCGGTCGGTCTCTTCGTGTTCGGGTCGAAGATCTTCGACCTGACTCGGGAGGAGCCGCCCTTTTACGGCGCCGCCACGGCGATGGGCACATACGTCATGCTGCTCATGGTGCCGCTGATCATCGTGCACCGGCGGCTCACGTCGGCGCGTCAGTTCACGACCATCACCAGCTCGTACAAGCCGCAGCCGACCCGGCTGCGCGGCTGGCGCTGGCCGGCTTTTGGGTTCGTTCTGGTGGCCGGTCTCTTCATGACGCTCGTGCCCGTCGTGTTCCTGTTGCTTGGCAGCTTCATGAAGATCTACGGCGTGTTCGAGGTGCCCGACGGCGCCTTCACCGTGGAGAACTGGTCCGCTGTGCTGGGAGACCCCGCGCTGCTGGGCCTGGTCCGAAACACGCTCTCCCTGGCCGTCGGAGGGGCGACGCTTTCGGTGGCGCTGTACAGCACCGTCGCATACGTCCTGGTGCGGTGGCGCTTCCCGCTGCGAGACGTGCTGGACACGCTCACGTGGATCCCGGCTGCGCTCCCGGGCATCCTGCTGGCGCTGGCGTGGTTCTGGATCTTTCTGCGGACGCCCATCCTCAACAACCTGGCCGGCTCGATCTGGGCGCTGATCCTGGTGTCGGGCTTGAGCGGTATGACGCTCGCCGTTCAGCTCATGAAGGCGGGCCTCCTCCAGCTCGGGCCCGAGCTGGAGGAGGCGTCTCAGGTCGCCGGAGCGAGCTGGCTCACGACGGCGCGAACGATCGTCGTGCCGCTCTTCGCTCCCACGATGGTCGTGCTGTGGGTCTTCAGCTTCGTCGTGGCCGCGAGCAACGCGATCCTGCCGGCGCTGCTGGCGTCGCCGGCCAGCAAGCCCCTGGCGCTACGGCAGCTCGAATTCGTCCTCGCCGGGGATGCCGAGCGCAGCTCGATCATCGGCATCATGCTGGTCATCTTGAGCATCGGTGTCGCGGTCATCGCCCGCCTGCTGGGCTTCCGGGTGGGTCTCAGTCGCGTTCTCTAGGATAGGCGGATCGGAGGCGACGAGCATCATGGCGTCGAGCGACCGGACAGACGGCGGGCCCGAGACCGGCGGGGCACGAGGGCCTGGGAACGAAGGCTCGTCCGCTGAGGACCGAGTGATGGTACGTCTCCAGAACGTGTCCAAGGGGTTCGAGGGCGGAGCCCAGGCCGTCAAGAATGTGTCGCTGGAAATCCAGGAGGGCGCCATATTTACGCTTCTGGGACCAAGTGGAAGCGGCAAGACCACGACGCTCCGGCTCATTGCTGGCCTCGAGGAGCCGGACTCCGGTGCAATCTACTTCCGCGACCGGCCGATGGTGGACGTGGCGCAACGGCTGTTCGTGCCCGCCAACTCGCGGAACGTCGGCATGGTCTTCCAGTCTTACGCTATCTGGCCCCACATGACGGTCGAAGAGAACGTCGCCTATCCACTCAAGCTCCGCCACCTGTCCAAGGAACGGGTCCGCGAGCGCGTCTCCGCGGCGCTGGATTTGGTCGGGATGAGCGGGCTGGAGAGGCGTCCGGCGCCCTTGCTGAGCGGAGGCCAGCAGCAGCGCGTGGCGCTCGCCAGGGCGCTCGTCTACGAGCCGGAGGTGCTGCTGCTGGATGAGCCGTTCAGCAATCTCGACGCCAAGCTACGTGACCAGATGCGGGTGGAGCTGAAGCTGCTCCAGCATCGCCTGGGAATCACGGTCGTCTTCGTGACGCACGACCAGGTGGAGGCGCTGAGTCTGTCGGACCGCGTCGCCGTGATGAACCTCGGCGAAGTCCAGCAGATTGGAAAGCCAGAGATCCTCTACGAGAAGCCGGCCAACCCGTTCGTGCGCGACTTCCTGGGGAAAACGGTCCTCCTCATCGGTCGCGTCTCCGCGACCGGCCCCGATGGCCAGGTGGCGGTCGGCATCAGTGGCGCGCAGAACTGCGTCCTCTTCGGCTGGAGCTATGACGTTCGCGGCCTGGAAACCGGAGAGGTCGTCCACCTGGCGATCAGACCAGAGGACATCAAGCTCGAGGCGGCGGAGGCAACGGAGCCCCCGGCCGGTACCATGCGCGGCACCGTGGAGGCGCGCCTCTTCGTCGGCGAACGGACCGAGTACCGGGTGGTGGCAGCCGAGCAGCCTCCCCTTCTCGTGTATGGACGCCGGGACGAGAAGATTTCAGAGGGCCAGGACGTGTGGCTGCGCCCGCATGGGCAAAACATCGCTATCTGGCCCGCGGAGACCCGCTAACGCGCGCTCGTCCCGATATCGGCGAGGATGCCCCGCCCAGGACTTCGCGCTGGTGGCTCGTTCGGCATGGACCCCCGAGCCTTGGAAGCGGCGGACGCACCGCCCGATACAATGGTGAGAGGGACACACCTGCGACGGCGAGGCGTGCCATGGAAATCGAGCTGAAAATCAGTGGGGTGGAAATCGAGGTCAAGGGGCTTCAGGGCCTCGCGACGCTCGCCGGAATCGGTCTCGCCCTCGCGGCCATCGTGCAGGAGCTGCGTCGGCCGCCAGATGAACGTACCTGGCACGGTCGCGTGATGGGCTTCGTCCCCTACGATTTTCGCCCCCCGACGATCCAGCGGATTCGCGACGAATTCTGGAACACCGAGAGCCCGGAGGTCCTGACCCCGCACGCCTTCGGCGTGGGGTGGGGGATCAATTTGGGCGGAATCGCGAAGAAGCTCGACCTCGTGGCCTGACAACCGCGAGCGCGGGCTCCCCCGCTTGTCCGCCGGGCCTCCGGACGTCGACGAGCTGCCGGTCGAGCCGAGCGGGCCGCCGCCGGAACCCGGCACCGCCGCGGGCGGCCCGTGGGGGCACGCCGGTCGGCGCTCCCGCCGAAACACACTCGCCGAAGGCGTCCTCGTCGAGGTCCTCGCAGCCGGCCACGAGATGCTGCGCGGCCTGCGCCACCGGATGCGTTGGGCTAACGTCGCCTTGATTCTGGGCGAGCCGCGCCAGACAGGCGCCGAGGTACACCGGCGTGACATCGGCCAATCCGACGCGTTTCCCATCCGATGGGACAGGTTGGGCCTACCCTGGGGCGCGTGGTCACGCGCGATTCAGCGCCGGTACGCTGCCTCTGTGACGTGGGCGCGTACATCAGAAGTGTGCTGACCCGCGTTCGATAGCCGGAGCCGACACCTGATGTTCGATCCGATTCTCGTTCCGCACGACGGGTCCGTGCTCGCATCCCGCGCATTCCCGTACGCGTTGACGCTGGCAGCCCGCCTTCGCTCTCGGCTGATCCTGATGCAGGCCGTTCACATGTCGGGTTTACCGGACGCGGAGGCGCAGCTCTACAACGAAGAGGTGACGGAAGAGCCGCGCCAGCGATTGAGCGCACTCGCCGACGAAGCCCTCCGAGCCGGGGTGCCCGGGGTCTGGGACATTGTCGACGGTGAGCCGGGGCCGGCCATCGTTTCAGCGGCCGAGCACGCCGATGCGCAACTCATCGTGATGGCGTCCCACGCGCGCGGCGATCTCGGCCGGTTGACCTTCGGCAGCGTCGCCGATTGGGTGATTCGCCACGTCTCGATCCCCGTTCTCGTGATTCCCGCCCATGTCCGGATCGCGTGGAACGAGGAGACGGAGTTCCGCATCGTGCTTCCGCTCGACGGCTCCGCGATTTCCGAAGAGATCCTTGGCCCGGCGGGCGAGATCGCGGGAGCCCTCGGGGCGCAGGTGATCCTCGTGCGCGCCGTGGAGGCAGCCGAGTCCGTCCCGCGATCACGAACCCGCAGGCACGTCGACGCGCTGTGGGACTATCTCGCGGCCGCGAGCAAGCGCGTCGATGGCGACGCGGTGGAGGTCTGGAGCGACGTCCGCGTGGGCAAGGCCGCGGACGTCATCCT
The DNA here is from genome assembly GCA_035652535.1 of Chloroflexota bacterium. NCBI lineage: Bacteria > Bacillati > Chloroflexota > Chloroflexota bacterium. Next base: position 10,839 of record DASRDP010000083.1, on the reverse strand, counting down.
CGGCGCCGTGACCGCCTTCGACGCGAATGTGATCGCCATGTCCACCCACGGCCGGAGCGGCGTGCCGCGACTCTTCCTGGGGAGCGAATCAGCGGCGGTGCTGCATCGCTCGCCGGTTCCGGTCTTGTTGATGCGATCGGCCGTCGCGCGCTCAGCGGAGGCGACGTCCTCGATGCTGCGACGACCCGGCGTGCGCCCAGACCGCGCAGGTTAGGCGCAGCGCGCCGCCTGTCCTGTCGTCGTGACGCCAGTCCTCGGCCCGTGTCTTCCTCAGTGTGACCGTCCCCTCGAGTACGTGGGTCAGGACTTGAAATTCGCTGATCGCACCAAACTCAGTGATCGTTCATGGAGGCGAGCGCGGTCGGTTGACCGACGCGGGGGAGCGCTCTATCGTGTACCAGACGAAGTAAACGGAGGGGAGCCATGGCTCAAGCCACCCAGGTCGAGCTCGCGGAGCGATTGAAGAAGATCTCCATCGACTACGTCTCGGCGTACGACCTGTACGTCGAGTCTCTCAAGATTCCCGTGTACACCGGCTACTACGTGGAGGACGTTCGCACGCTGGAGCTGGGGTGGTGGTCGGAGCGGCAGTGCTACGCGGCCGTCCTGAAGCTCGCGGGCAACGAGAACGTGACGGAGTCGCGCGTCTCGGAGATCGAGCCGGGCAAGACGCTGCCCGCGTGGAAGTTCGGGCTCGACGAGATCGTGTACGTCGCGAGTGGCCGCGGCCTGGCGCGCGTCTGGACGACCGACGAGCGCGACGCGCGGACCTTCGAGTTCCAGGACCACAGCCTCTTCCTCATCCCGCGCAACTCCACCTATCAGCTCAGCAACGCATCGGGTGTGAACCCGCTCCGTCTCCTGCATTTCAACTATCTCCCGATGGCGATGAACTGCCTTCCCGACCCCGAGGCCTTCTTCAACAATCCGGGCGGAACACTCGACGTGCTGGCGGCGCTGGGTGGCGAGGCGTATTCGGAGGCGAAGGTCATGGGACCGGGCGAAGGGGCGACGCCCGGCTTGAGCGAGGGCATGGCCTTCTGGGTGGGGAACTTCTTCCCCGACATGCGCGCCTGGGACCGGCTCGTGCCGTTCCGAAATCGCGGCGCTGGCGGACACGTCGTCTGGATTCGCTTTCCCGGATCGACGTTCGTGGCCCACATGTCCGTCTTCCCGGCGCTCACCTACAAGAAAGCCCACCGCCACGGACCGGGCACCGTCATTGTCATTCCGGCGGGGGAGGGCTTCTCGGTGATGTGGCCCGAGGGACAAGACAAAGTGTTCATTCCCTGGCACGAGGCGAGCGTATTCGTCCCACCGAATCGGTGGTACCACCAGCACTTCAATGTGGGCCAGGCGCCCGGTCGCTACCTGGCGTTCCACGGCGTGCGAGGGTTCACCAGCGAGCGGCTGGACGACCGGCTGCGGGACCAGATCGAGTACCCGGACGAGGACCCCGCGATTCGGAAGCGCTTCGAGGAAGAGCTTGCCCGGCGCGGGCTGAAGAGCGCGATGCCGGAGGGGGCCTACCGCGATCCCACGTACCAGTGGACCTACGAAGGGGACTAGCCCGGACGCTCGCATGGAACGTGGCGAAGGTACATCGGCCGAACCGGCAATTGGGGCGGATGGCGGGAAGCTCGAAGCGCACGCGATCATTCGCGAGATCAAGCGCGCTGGCGTGCGCTTCGTCGCGGCCCTGCCCGACGCTACGACGAGCCACGTTCTTCTGCGTGGTCTCCTCGCCGATTCGGACCTGCGCGTGGTTCAGGTGTGCAAGGAGGATGAGGGCGTTGGCGTCTGTAGCGGGCTCTATTGCGCGGGCGAGCGCGCGCTGCTCCTGATGCAGGAGACCGGGCTGCTGGATTCGCTGAACGCGGTGCGCGGCACGGCTGTCGAGAACGAGTTCCCCGTGTGTATGATGGTGGGCCTGCTGGGAAAGGAGCGGGGCGTGGCGCCGACGCGGTCCAAGCAGTATGGCGTCCGGATCGTGGAGCCGATCCTCGATGCGATGGGCGTCCGCCATCAGCTCGTGGAAGAGCCCGAGGACGTGGCGCGCATCGTCCCCGCCATCGAGGATGCGTACGGGCGATTGGCGCCCGTGGCGATCCTCATCGGCCAGGAGCCGCGCTAGCCATGATGAAGCGGGACGAGGCCCTCCAGGCCCTCGCGCGCCAACGGGACGACGAGGTCGTGGTGGCCGTGTACAAGGCGGCCCAGGAATGGATCCATATCGCGCCCAGCGACCTGAATTACACGTTCGCAGGGGCCATGGGCCAGGCGTCTTCCCATGCGCTGGGTCTCGCGCTCGGACGGCCGGACGTGCGCGTCGTCGTGCTCGACGGCGATGGGAGCCTGCTCATGAACCTGGGGTCGCTCGTCACCATCGCGAACGCGGCTCCAAAGAATCTGGTCCACTGCGTGTGCGAGAATGGCACCTACGAAACGAATGGCGCGATCCCGGTCCCCGGCGCCGGCCGCTTCAGCTTCGCCGACATGGCGTTGGCAGCCGGGTATCCGCGCGCGTACGAATTTCATGAGATCGAGGCGTGGCGCGCGGCGGTCGGCGCGGTCCTGCGGGAAGAGGGGCCGGTCTTCGTGGACCTGAAGGTGGAGCCCGGCGGACTGAACGTGCCGGACGATTTCCGGCTCCTGCGGAGCGTTGACGCGCGCGAGCGATTCCGCCAGGCGCTCGCACGTCGGACCGTGGCCCGGCCGGGTTGATGAGCTTGTCGAAGGCGGTGGGGATCGACGCGCTTCGGCGGCGCGCTCGATCCATCAAGCGGGATACGTACGCTCTCTACCTTGCGTGCCGCGATCCCCGGACGCCGTGGTATGTCCGGGCGCTGACGGCGGCGGTCGTGGCCTACGCGATCAGCCCGATCGACCTCATCCCCGACTTCATTCCCGTCGTCGGATACCTGGACGATCTGATCCTCGTGCCCGTCGGGCTCGCCCTCGCCGTGCGCATGATCCCGGGGCCGGTCATGGCCGACTGTCGCGAGCGGGCGAGCGGAGCGACCGAGCGGCCGACAAGCCGCGCCGCCGCGGCCGTGGTGGTCTGCATCTGGGCGGCCGCGGCGGCGTTGTGCGTCTACTTGGTGGCCGACGTACTGAACCTCCTCTAGGAACAGTTACCCGACGCGCCGGCCGAAGCTCCAGAGCCAGATCCCCACGCCGGCGACGATGGCGAACAAGGCGATGAGGGTTCCTGCCTGCGACGGGAAAGGCGATTCCGTGGGCGGCGAGCCCGTCGACGGGAGCCGCTGCGCCGCGACCGCTGCCGGCGCTGCGATCCCCGGCCCGGCGATTGCGCCGGGTACCGGAAGCGGCGGGGGCAGGGGCGCTGCCTCGGCCAGCTCTGGCGCCGCGCCGGCGGCGGGCGATGCAACGAACGATGGCGCCGCCGCGGGATAGGACGACGCGGCCGACTCGGGGAACCCGCTCGCCTGGACCGCGCTCCCGGGCGGCTGTAGGGCCGCCGGCGGTGCGCTCGTCGCCGTCGCGGCCGACGGGCCCGACGGAATTGCCCCGAGCCCGTACGGAGCCATCGCTAGCGCGGATGGCGGCGCCAGCGCCAGCATCTGGGGCTGCGCCGCCCCGACAAAGGGGGTTGGAACGCCGAAGGCCATCGGCTGGCCGAGCTGCGGAGGCATGTATCCCGCGTTGACGAGGAGCGGATTGACTCCAAACGCCAGGGAGCCGACAGGATACGTGAGGCTGGCTCCATAGGCGCCACCGGGGGACATGGCATAGGGCGGAAGGCCGAGTGGCATCCCATAGGCATACGGCGGCGACACGTATGGAGCGCCGGGGGACACATACGGAAGGGAGTACGACCCCGTGGGTCCCATGCTGAATGCGCTCGTACCGTATGGCGCATAGCCGTATGGATACAAGGGGCTCGACGCATACGGCGGCGTGCTGGCGAAGCCGTACGCGGTCGGCATGATCGGTGGGGATCCGATGTAGGGCGCGCTTTGGTACGTCGGAGGCGAAACGATGGGCTGCGCGTACGGGTTTCCGTAGGGGTTGAAGACGTAAGACGGAGCATAGGCCGGGCCGAACAGCTGCGACATCACCGGCGACGTCAGGGGCGTTGAGAGGGCTGTGATCTGATTCAGCAGGTTGCTCGGAACCTCCCACGGCGCGTAACAGACGCCGTCGATCACGACGCCGAGGAACGGCGTGCCCGACGAGAAGATCGTGCATGGCGAGCCGTTCGCCGTTGAGCTGTTCAGCGCGGCGGAATTGGCGTAGGTCGGGTATGCGTACGTTGGGTAGGTGTACGGGTATGGGCTGCCGTACGCATAGGCGCGGCCATAGCCGAAGGGGCCCGACGGAAACGCGGTGGTGTACGCGAGGGACGGTGAGCTGAGACTGGTTGGGAAGCTACTCGGCAGAATCACGGCCGTCGATGGGACTGGCGTCGCCAGGAGCGACGCGAGCGAGGGTGTCGTCGTCGGCTGTGTCTGGATGACGATGGAGATGGGGCTCATGCCGTTTTGGAGGCTCGTCGCCGTTGGCGTGGTGACCCCCTGGAGGATCGCGATCACGATTTGCGTCTGCGCCGGTGACCAATCCAGCGTGATGGTCGCGGTCGGGTCGAGGGTGATCGGGTCGCTCATCGCGGCTCTTGCGGCTGCCTGTCGGCGGCCCCGGCTGTCCACCGGCGCCGAGACGAGGTCGAGGATGCTTTCGGCGACCTGGGTTCGCGACGGCGTCCAGGTTACGGTGTCCAGGCCGTCCCATCGGATTGCGGGTGGATCCGACCGCCGGGACGTAGCGGCGCCTCGCACACTCTGTTCTTCGGCGGAAGCGTGGCCACGCGGTGGGTCTGCTGTCGCGGCCGTCGCGCGGTCCGGGGCCGCGTCGTGGATCGTCGGCGGATCGACGACGGTCGCTGGCTGCGCCTGACGATGAGCCGGCGCCGGGTCGCTCTTCGGCTGCGTCATTGGCGCCGGGTCCTCGTGGACCCGCGGCGCAGGCGGCGCGACCTGCTGATGGAACGTGCGCGGCGCCGGTGGATCGGGCGGCGCGACCTGGCTCGGCGTGTCCTGGTGGGCGGGCGGGTCGAACCGTGGAGCCGTCTGAGGAGCCGGTGCCTGATGAACCTGCTGCTCGAAGTGGAACGCCGGGCGCGGAGCGGGGTCCTGCTGCGCGGGCGGGTCGACCTGCCGCGCAGGCTGGGGCGCTGGGTCCTGGCGGGCGGGCGCATCGAAGTGACGGGCCGGCTGCGGCGCAAGATCCTGCTGGGCCGGAGGATCGATGCGCGGCGCCTGTTGCGGCTGCGCGCTCTGGCGGCCCGGCGGATCGGCTTGACGGCCGCCGCCTCCGCTCTGATTCATCTGAGGGCTCGGCGAACTGTCATCTGCCTGGTGGCCGCCTCCGCGCCCGCCCCCGTTCCCCTTCGTGCTGTCATGGCCGGCGGCATGCGCCACCGGGGCGATATTGGCCGCTGGGAGGAGGCCACCGGGAAGGATGAGCACGACTGCAAAAAGCATGCTGATCACTGGCCGCAGCATGGGGATCTCCCTTTCCCGAACCCGAGATTCGGATCCGTCCGGTCGTCGAATGTGGCCGCCGCGCGGCCGTCGGATGGTTTCTGCGCGGCGAGGGCGTCCATCATGGCGCTGTCTCGCCAACGGGTGAAGCGCCCAACGGTTCGGTCGACGGATCGACCGGCGCCGCATCGGTGTCAGAGTCGACCTCCTCTTCTGGAGCGCCGCTGGCGTCTGCCTGGGACTCTTCGGTGGGGGAATCGTCCATCGCGGCATCGTCGGCGGTGGAATCGTCGTTGGCGTCATCGAGGGCTTGATCGGTGACCGTTGGGTCTGCTCCGATCGAATCGGCATCGAGTGCCGCTTCGTCGACCGCACAATCCTGCGCGATCATGCAGGGGGAAGACGCATCAGACGCTTCATCGGGCTCGGCGCTACTGGCGGGCTCGTCGGTCGCGTTGTCGGAAGCGCCGTCCGCGGGAGCCAGCTGGTCGGACCCGGAAGTGTCGGCCGGCGTGGACGAATCGCGTGCCGGGGGAGCCTGCGGGGTGTATCCCGCGATGCGCCCGGCCCCGCCGAGGGGAGAGATCGCCCCCGCCAGGACGGTGACGCCGACCATGATGATGAAGGTGGCGACGAGTCGAATCGTCGTCCGTGCCATAGGCCCCCCGGTGTGTGCCACCGCTGGGGGATGCACCGATCCCCACCTACGGGTCTACACTGGTGGGCGCCCTTGTGTCCAGCCTACCAGGGCGAGTCTGTCATAGATTCTTTAGAGTCGTAACGAGAATTCTTAGCACTTGAAGCAAATGGCCGGTGATTTACGTGTATTTGGTCGATAGCTCGCCAGCGCCGGGTCGGCGTGACAGTTCTGTGAACGTCCGGTCGGGATGTCAGGCGGGGGCCATCGGCGCAAAGGCGGACGCGATGCGGGGGCACATCCGCAGGGCGTTCCCCCCGAGGATCTGGAGCTTGGCGCTCTCCGAAAGCTGCGCGTTCCCGGCGATCCGCGCGACACCCTCCGGGAAGCAGGAGCCCTGGTGTGGATAATCGGTGCCCAGCAGCCAGATCTGCTCTCCGAGCCGATCGACCGCGTGGGCGGTGTACTCCTCGCCGGGGTCGAACGAACAGAAGATCCGTCCCTCAGCGACGACGTCCGACGGCTTGCGCCGCAGCTTCGGCGTCATCGCGGACGATGGGGTGTACGCGTCATCCAGCTTCTCGACCAGCCAGGGCATCCAGCCGCCGCCGCTCTCGAAGAGTCCGACGCGCAGGCGCGGGAACTCGTCGAAGACGCCGCCTCCGATCAGTGCGGCCATGGCCGTCATGCCACCCCACGCGTGGTAGACGGCGTTGATGATGAATCCGGCGTTGTCCAGCTCGCGGGCACCGGGGGTGAGCGGCGGGCGGAGGGTTCCGCCGTGGATGAAGAGTGGCAGGTCCAGCTCCTGGGCGCAGGCGAAGATGGGGTAGAGCGCGGGGTTGTCGAGGAGCGTGCCATCCGGACAGGCGCGGGGGATGAAGAGGCCGGCGAGGTTGGCGTCGCGCTTGCACCAGTCGGTCAGGTCTTCGGCCGTGGCTCGCGGGTCCCGCATCGTGGCGTTGGCGACCCAGCGGAGGCGGCCGTTGCCAGCGGCGCAGTAGTCGCTGACGAACCGGTGATAGGCCCGGTGAAGCGCGCGCTCGAATCCGACGTCGCGGAGGACGCAGAAGCCGTCCGCCTGGCTGGGAAACAGCACGCTCACGTCGATCGCGGCGGTGTCCATGTCGGCGAGCCGGATCGCCGGGTCCCAGTTGCAGGCGCGGTCCACCTCGACGTCCTGGCCGAGGGCGGAGCCCTGCGGCTGCGGTCGGTCGACGGGAAAGATGTCGGCTACGCCGAGCGGGCGGCGGGGCGGCGTGGGTGCGAGGACCGCACGCGAGTTCATGAAGAGCACTTGCTCGCCGGGGAGTCCCTGGCGCGCCGTGATAGCCCGGGCAAGCCGCTCGTAGGGCTCCCGGTAGGCCGGATCCATGTGTGGGCCGAAGGTTCGCTCGAAATCCTCGTACTCGCGGATGTGTGAGTCCATGTCAACGACGGGGTGCCCTTGATAGCTCACGGTTCTCCTCCCACCGGCTGTGTCGCGTCTCGGCGCCGGTCCACATCGATTCCCAGGAACCGCAGGAGGTTCCCGGCTTCCATAGCCTGCCGCTCAGCGGTCGGGACGTCCGCCATCTGCTCGGCGAGGAGCCGACTCGAATTCGGCCACGCCGTGACGACGTGGGGAAAATCGCTCCCCCACACGATGCGGTCGGGGCCGATCTCGTAGCGGAGCTTGATCCCGATCCGGTCATCGTAGAAGCCCCAGGAGCTGTGGTCGCGAATGATCTCGCTGGGCCGCCGCGCGAGGCGCGGGATCCCGAAGTGCCGTTCCGCCCAGACGTGGTTCTTCGCATACTCCGCGTCGAGCTGCTCGAAGTAGAACGGGATCCACCCGACGTTGTTTTCGGCCCAGTAGATCTGGAGGGACGGAAAGCGGTCGAAGACGCCGGCGAAGACGAGCTGGCACGCTGTGAGGGCGCCGCAGCGCGACGGGTTGGCGTGGCGGTAGAGCCGGTCGATGAAATCGTCCGGCGGCCGCTCGGAGGCAGGCGTGCGCGAGTACTGGAAGAGCTGCCCGCTCCGCCGCGAGATCGTCGTGTGGATGCAGACGGGCATGCCGAGATCGAGCGCCGCCGCCCAGAACCGATCGTCCTCGACCGTAGGGTAGGTCTGGCCGGACGGGAGATCGTGAAGGCCCACCGCCCGCAGCCCCAGCCGCTTGCAGCGCTCCATCTCCTGAATTTTCAGGTCGACGTCCTTCGTCGGGAGCATGCCCACCCCGAAGAGGCGGTCCGGGGCGATCGCGCAGTACTCCTCCGCGAGGTACTCGTTGTAGGCCCGAACCATCGCCAGGTAGGCCGGGCGGTCGGCCGCCGCGATGCCGTGGATGGCGGACGTGCCGGGGAAGAGCAACTCGGCGTCCACGCCGTCCCGATCCTGCTCGGCGATCCGCTGCGCCGGTGGACCTGCGCCGACGGCGGTATCGAAGTCGAAGGCCACCATAGGGTCGAATGTCTCGGGCGTGTGGCCCGCGTAGCTGCCGGTCGCGCCGAAGTAGGCCGATCCGTCGGCTGCCACGATCGCCTGGCCCCCGTCCGGTCGCTTCACACGCCTGGGCGCCTGGTCCCGGTAGGCGGCGGGGACGCGGTGGGTCCACGCGTCCGCGGGCACCTGCAGGTGGCTGTCGCCGGAGACGCGCCGGTACGAGCGCGCCACAGTCCCACTCCCTTCCTCCCCCGTCCCGGCGGAGGGCAATTGGCTGACAGATTCTAAGTCAACCATGGGGTACGATATCTGTCTATGCGTATTGCGGACGCCTTTCGCACTGGCAGGGCGGTCTTCTCGTTCGAGTTCTTCCCACCAAAGACTGAGGAGGGGGTGCGCGACCTCCTGGCGACCGCGCGGGAGCTGGCCGCGCTGCATCCATCGTTCGTCTCGGTCACCTATGGCGCAGGGGGCAGCACCCGCGAGCTGACGATCGATCTCGTCGCCCGAATCAAAGAGGAGATCGGTTTGGAGACGATGGCCCACCTGACCTGCGTGGGGCACAGCGCCGGCGAGATCGCGCAGATCCTCGACCAGATCCGCGATCGCGGGATCGAGAACGTCCTGCCGCTGCGCGGCGACCCGCCGCGGGGGGAGACGCACTTCGTGCGGCCCGCGGATGGTTTCGGCTACGCGCAGGAACTGGTGCGGTTCATCCGGAGCCGTTGGGACTTCTGCCTTGCCGGCGCCTGTTATCCGGAGACGCATCAGGAAGCGCCGGATGGGGAGACCGACCTGCGCCACCTGAAGGAGAAGGTGGCGTCCGGCGTCGATTTCCTGATCACCCAGCTCTTCTTCGATCCGTCGGACTATTTCGCATTCGTCGAGCGGGCGCGGGGGACGGGCATCGACGTGCCCATCGTCCCGGGGATCATGCCCATCACGAACGTCGCGCAGATCGAGCGTATCGCCGCGATGTGCGGGTCGCGCATTCCCCCGGCTTTGCGGGAGCGCCTCGACCGGGTGCGCGAGGACGACGAAGCGGTCACGGCGACGGGCGTCGAATGGGCGATCGACCAGTGCCGCACGCTGCTGGCCGGTGGAGCTCCTGGGGTCCACTTCTTCACCCTGAATCGCTCCCGCGCCACGCGCACCATCTTCGAGCGGCTCCAGGAGGCGCACGTCGTTTCATGAGTGACGAGGCGCTCCGGCGGACTCCCCTCGCGGCCGTCCACGAGCGCCTGGGCGCGCGCATGGCCCCCTTTTCCGGGTGGCTCATGCCCATCCAGTACACGGGCATTGTGGCCGAGCACCTCCATACGCGCGAGGCGGCGAGCCTCTTCGACCTTTCCCACATGGGCCGGTTGCGCATCGACGGATCGGACGGCGGGACGATGGTTCAGCGCGCGACCACGAACGACGCGAGCCGGCTCGCGCCCGGCGCGGCCCAGTATTCGCTCCTCTGTAATGAACGGGGTGGGGTGATCGAAGACCTCATCGTGTACCGGATGGGGGCCTGGTGGCTCCTCGTCGTCAACGCTGGCAATCGAGAACGGGTCTTCGCGCACCTGGCGAGCCTCGGTGAGCGCGCAGAGCTGGACGCGAGCCTGCGGGACGACACCTTCGATCTGGCCCTGATCGGCCTGCAGGGACCGGCGAGCGAGGCGGTGCTCCGGGAGGTCGTCGACGCGGACCTCCCCGCCCTGCGTTATTACCATGCGGCGGAGTGCCACCTACGGACCAATGCGACGCCGGTGACCGTGGCCCGGACGGGCTATACCGGGGAAGATGGATTCGAGATAATGGTGCCAACCCCGGAGGCGGCTGCGCTCTGGGAAATGCTGGAGGCGGATGCGCGCGTTCGGCCGGCCGGCCTCGGAGCGCGGGACACGCTGCGGCTGGAGGCGGGCATGCCGCTCTACGGCCACGAGCTGACCGAAGACGTAACACCGTTTGAAGCGGGGCTCGGGCGCGTAGTGCGACTGGGCAAGGGTCCGTTCGTGGGAAGCGACGCATTGGCGGCGCTGGCTGAGGTGCCGCCGAGTCGACGCCTGGTGGGCCTGGCGCTCCAGGAAGGCGCCATTCCCCGTGCCGGATGCGCGGTGGAGCGCGACGGGAGGCCGGTGGGCGCGGTCACGAGCGGGACGTTCTCGCCGACGCTTCGGCGCCCCATCGCCCTGGCGTACGTGGAGTCGGACGCCGCCGAGGTCGATACGGAGCTGAGCGTCGTGGTCCGAGGCGGCGGGTGCCCAGCGCGCGTCGTATCATTGC
>DASRDP010000082.1 GCA_035652535.1 Chloroflexota bacterium | reverse complement strand
CTGGGGGTGTCCTCCGTGGGGACGCCTGTTGTCGCTTCGGGAACAACCGCCACTGGTCTGCTCTTCCAGCCCACCGTGTCCGGCCTGCCAACGACCGCCGGAACGGTCCTCGTCGATACGCTCGCCGCAGACTTCAATGGACTGGGATCGGCCGGACCGAGCCAAAGCGTGCAATGGGACACCGTCGGGGGAGGAACGGTGAACGGCGCGGGCAGCACGGCTGACGCAACCCAGACGGGCGGGACGATGAGCTGGCAAGTGGGGACGATCCTCAGCATCATCGGCTGGGCGATGGGGGCGGTTCCGCTCAGTCCCGTTTGCTGATGCGCGCTTGCATCGCGCCGATACCGGGCGAGGGTCAGCGCGTGGGAATCGATCAGCCCCGGAGGTAGCCCATCGCCTTCGCGTACTGCTGCATCGCCAAGTAGGCCGGGCGGGGGGTGAACTCAGGGTCGAGCAGACGGAAGCCGCCGAGCAGGGTGTGGAGGTCCGACGCGTCCGCGCGCTTCAGGTACCACACGTTCATCACCCCCATCCACGGCCACTGCTCGCGCGCCCGCTCGAACGCCCGCACCGTGTAGCGCGCCTGCTGGTCGGGCGTCGTCTGGCCCCACACGTACGGGCCTGGCACGTCACCGTCGGGCGCGTTCCAGCCCACCTCCGACGCCCAGATCGGTTTCGTCGCGTCGCCATTCCGGACCATCAGCTCGCGGGTGAGGATCGGGCGAGAGAAGTTGACGTCGCCAGGGCGCAGTCGGTGGTCGTCGGGCCCATTGCGCAGCCCGTACGCCTGAACGGACCCGATGTCGAAGTAGGGGCCCGCGCCGGCGTCGTACATGCGCTGGAGGAAGAGCAGGTCGTTCTCGGCGGAGGCGTCGTCCGCGATGGTGGGCGCCAGGGCGGGCGCCAGGATCACGGCGTTCGGGTCGGCCTCCTTCGCCCGCGTGTAGCCGACGCGCAACAGCGCGGTCGCCGCCACCGGGTCGACCGGCCGCATACCCCATTCGACTGACAGGTTCGGCTCATTCCAGAGCTGGTAGTACCGGACGCGGCCGCGATACCGTCCAACGACCGCGGCCACGTAGTCGCCATAGTCGTCGAGGTTGTCGGGTGGAGTCGCCACGTGGGCGTTTCCCGGCCGCGCCCACTTCGGCGTCGTGTCGAGGCGTACGATCAGCTCGAGCCCAAGCTCGTTGGCCAGCGCGACGATCTCGTCGTACTTCGCCCAGCTGTCCTCGCCGAACTGCCCCACGAACCGCCCCTTTTCGTCGGGCTCGAGGTCGGCCCACGGGAACTGCTGGCGAACCCAGTGGAAGCCCGCGTCGCGCGCCATCTCCAGGGTTCGCCGGCGTTTTTCGGGGTCGGCCTCCTGCTCCAGGAACGTGTTCACGCCGAGCGGGTTGGAGACTCGGTAGCGCAGCGGCGCCGTGTCATCCGTCGCATGGGGAGCGCGGTCCATGAGGGAGGACGTGATGGCGATGATCCAGTTCCGCGCGTCGTTCCCCTCGACGCTTCGCAGGTATCGGATGCCGAGGACGGCGCCGCTTGCGCAAAGGAGGAGAAGGCCGAGACAGACGAGAACGGGACGTGCGCGAATGCGCGGGAGGATGGAGCAAAACCTCCGGCGGCGGGCGCGTCGGTGCTGCCCACGACGATCGTCGCGCGCCAACCGGCCCGGGCGGCGGCGTCCTCGTGGCCGCTATCATGCCATAAGCACCGAGACGCCATCTCACCTTGACTTCATTCGGAAGCTCGGCGAATTGGAACGGCCGAGCCGACGCCATGGTCGCAGGAGGACACATGCGGGGCGCGTGGGGCGAGGCGCACGGCTTGAAATACGTACGAATCGACCCGGATGGTTCGTCGGCCGACGTGCCGCTCATCATCGCGATCCACGGGCGCGGGGCGGACGCCAGCGACCTGGCCGGCCTGGCGGGGGAGATCGCCCCCGAGGGGTATCGCTGGGTCCTTCCCCAGGGGCCGCGGCCCGTCGACCTGGGTTTCGGGTACACGGGATGGGCGTGGTATGAGCTGAATGAGATGCAGGCCGCCACCGTCGTGGATAGCCGTGACCGCCTCACGGCGTTCCTGGACGCGATGATGGCGGAGATCGGCGCCGAGCGGGAGCGCACCGTGATCATGGGCTTCTCCCAGGGCGCGGTGATGACGATTCACGTTGGGCTCATGGCGGAGCAGCCCTTCGGCGGCGTCGTCGCGATGAGCGGTCATCTTCCGGCGGTGGAGGCGCTGACCCCCGTCCTCTCGTCGCGGCGAGACCGGAGCATCCTCGTCGTGCACGGAACGGAAGATCAGACCCTGCCCATCGAACGCGGCAGGCGGGTGCGCGATACCCTCGTGGAGGCGGGGCTGCGCCCCGAGTACTACGAATTCCCAATGGGCCATCAGATCACAGAAGAGTCGCTCTCGGTCGTCCGGGAGTACATCTTGAGAAGAGTGCCGCCGGGCGCATCGCGCAGCCCGTCCGAGCCAGCCGGTGCCGATCGCCCGCGATGACGACCGAACCGGTCGCGCTTCCCGCCGGGGAGGCCGTCGACGGCGAGGTGGCTCGCCCGGAGCTCCACCCGCCCTGGTACGTTCGCGGCCTGGTTCGTATTCGGACATTCGAGGCGCTGCGGTTTCGCGACTACCGGCTACTGTGGCTCGGCCAGGCAGGGAACACGACCGGACAATGGATGGACCAGGTAACGCGGGGCTGGCTCATGTACGAGCTGACGGGCTCGCCGCTGCAGCTCGGCCTCGTGAGCGCTGTCCGAGCGATCCCACTCTTGCTGTTCAGCGTTCTCGCGGGCGTCGTCGCGGACCGGTATGGGCGCAAGCGTCAGCTCATCATCTCCCAGGTCACCAACGCGATCCTGAACTTCGTCCTCGCCGCCCTGGTGATCACGCGGCTCGTCGAGCCCTGGCACGTCTACGCGACGGCCCTTCTGGCGGGCGTGGTCATGGCGTTCCAGCAACCGGCCCGGCAGGCGATGGTGCCCGACCTCGTCGACCGGGGCCACCTGGCCAACGCCATCGGGCTTCAATCGCTGGCGTTCAACGCATGCCGCAGCGTGGCCCCCGGGGTCGCGGGCGCGCTCATCGCAGCCGTCGATGTCGGCGGCTCTTACGTGGTCCAGGGGCTGATCTTCTCGCTGGGAACGATCTGGACAGCGCAGATCCACGAGCCGCGGTCGTCGGCCCGGCCCATGGAGGCCACGGGAGCGGAGCGATCGTCGCTCCTTGCCGGCATCGTCGACGGGGCGCGCTACATCTGGAGCAATCGACCGGTGCGAAGCGTGATGATGATCGTGCTGATCCCGGCCGTCCTGGGCCAGCCCTTCACCAGCCTCCTCCCCATCTTCGCGCGCGACATTCTGGACGTGGGGGCGGGCGGCCAGGGCCTCCTCCTCACCTCGCTCGGGCTGGGGGCGCTCGCCGGCGCGGTCGTGATCGCCACGGCCGGCAACATGGAGCGCCAGGGCGCCTTCGTGCTGGCCGGCGCCGCGGTCTTCGGTGTGGGGATGATCGGGTTCGGCGCCTCCGCGTGGTTTGCCCTCTCACTGATCATGATGTCGGTGGTCGGGCTCTGCGACACCGCCTATGGGACCCAGGCCAACACCATCGTTCAGATCCATACGGATCCGTCGGTGCGGGGCCGCGTCATGGGCGTGTACTTCCTGAACCGTGGCCTCGTGCCCCTGGGTAGCCTCTTCGCGGGCGCGCTCGCCAGCGCGATCGGCGCGCCGCTCACCGTGGAGGTGATGGGGGCCTCCTGCGCGGCGCTGGCGCTGGGGGTCGCGGCTCTCGCGCCCGAAGTGCGCCACCTGCGCTCGGTCGCTTCGCGAGCGTCGCGCTAATAATAGATCGGGCCGCGGACGCCGCCCCCCGCCGCGATCACATCGCCGTTGATGGCCACGGACTTCGGCGACGCCAGGAACGCGATGACGTAGGCGATCTCGCGCGCTTCCACCATGCGCCCGATCAGACTGTTCTGGTGAAGCTGCCGCTCTGCCTCTTCCTCCGTGATTCCCTGCTGCTCGGCGCGCCACTTCACGACCCCCGCCGTTGCCTCGGTGCGCGTGGTGGACGGATGCACCACTGTCGTGTTGATCCCGTAGCGGCCGAGGGCGTCGGCGAGATTTTTGGTCATCGCGACGACGGACACGTTCCGGATGCTGGTGAGGAGCGACCCGGCCTGCCGGGCACCGAGGCCACTGACGCTGATGATCCGCCCCCAGCCCTGGCGCTGCATGTAGGGGGCGACCTCGCGCGCGCAGCGCAGATAGCCCATGACCTTGACGTTGATGTCCGCCCAGAACAGATCGTCGGTGATCTCGGCGAGCCCGGGCGCGGGCGCCTGGCCCCCGGGTTGCGCGGCGCAGTTCACCAGGATGTCGATGCGGCCGAAGGCGTCCGCCACCTGGCGCACCATCTCCTTGACCGACGCGTCGATACCGGTGTCGGCGACGACGGGGATGACCCGACGCCCTGTCTCGCCGCTCAGCTCCCGCGCCGCCGCCTCCAGAGGCGCCTGGGTGCGCGCCACGATCGCCACGTCCACGCCCTCCCGCGCCAGCTCCCGCGCCGTTGCCTTGCCGATGCCCCGGCTGCCGCCCGTGACGACGGCCGCTTTTCCCGCCAGCTCCAGATCCATTCCCTCTCCTACCTTGCCAAGACTCGACAAAAATTGTGATGCTGAACCGCGAAAGCCATTCCAGGACGCCCGCAGTGTAATGCCATGACCACAGAGCCATCCGCAACGCCGCATGGTGCCCGCCGGGCGCCAGGTCCGTGGGGCCACCCGCTTTTCGGAAGCACGCCCGACCTGCGGCGCGCGCCATTGCGAACCATGATCGAAGCCTGGCGGACGTATGGGGACGTGGTGCGGTTGCGCATGGGCGGGGTGTTCGTGAGTCACCTGCTGCTCCACCCGGACGCCGTGAAGCGCGTGCTCCAAGACGCCCACGCGCAGTACGGCAAGGTGCCCTGGTACAACGAGAAGCTCAAGGCAGTCATCGGCGAAGGGCTCTTCACCAGCGAGGGAAGCTTGTGGCTGCGCCAACGCCGCCTCGCGCAGCCGGCGTTCCACCGCCAGCGGCTGGCGCTCCTGGGGACGGTGATCACCGACGAAGTCGGTCGGATGCTCCGCCGATGGCAGACGTACGTCGATTTCGCTCAGCCGCTCGAAGTGCGGGCCGAGATGATGCGGCTCACCATGGCGGTCGTTGCTCGGGCGCTCCTGGGCTCAGAGGTGCGCCAGGAGGCGGACGAGATCGGCCGGGCCATCGACGTCTCCATCGACTACACATTCCGCCGCATGCAGTCGTATTTCGACCTTCCGGGCCGCCTGCCGCTCCCCTCGACCCGGCGGTTTCAGGGCGCGCTGGCCGTTCTCGACCGCATCGTCTATCGAATCATCCAGGAGCGCCGCGCGTCGGGCGAGGCGCGCGACGATCTCCTCGACATGCTCATGAGCGCGCGGGACGAGGAGACCGGCGAGGGGATGAGCGACCGACAGGTCCACGACGAGGCGATGACCATCTTCCTGGCCGGTCACGAGACGACCGCGGTAGCGCTCACCTGGACCTGGTATCTGCTGTCGCGCACCCCGCAGGTTCTCGAGCGGCTGCGCGCCGAGCTGGATCGCGTGCTGGCGGGGCGCACGCCCACGGTCGAGGATCTGCCCAGGCTGGCGTATACCGAGATGGTGATTCAGGAGGCGCTCCGCCTCTACCCGCCCGCCTGGCTCCTCTCGCGGCGGGCGATGGAGGACGACGAGATCGCCGGCTTCCACATCCCTGCGCACACCACGGTGTACCTGTGCCCCTTCATCACGCACCGCCACCCGGACTTCTGGGAGAACCCGGAGGGCGTGGACCCCGACCGATTCTCGCCCGAGCGTTCCGCCGGCCGGCCGCGCTACGCCTACTTCCCGTTCGGGGGAGGCCCGCGCCAGTGCATCGGGAACGGCTTCGCCATGATGGAGGCGCAGCTCGCGCTGGCGATGATGGCGCAGCGCTATCGGTTGGAGCTTGCGCCGGGGCAGTCGGTGCTGCTCGATCCGAAGATCACGCTTCGGCCGCGCGACGGCCTCATGATGCGCGTGCGCCCGATCGCGTGACCCATTCCCTCCCCTGCTCCTGCCAGGAGGGAGAGGACCTACGCGCGGTGGGCGATGATGGCGGCCCACTCGTCCAGCTCCGGCGCGTCCACGATCCGGACGAATCGGAAAGCGGCGCCCACCAGCGAGATTTGGGCCGGTGAGATGCCGCTGAGGCCCAGCCACCCACCGGGAGCGAGCAACCGATCGATGTCAGCCGCCATGTCGATCAGTGTGTCGCGGCCGATGTTGGCCACGACGACGTCGAACTGGCCCGTGACCTCCGCCAGGGGCGCTCGCGCCGCGGTGACCCGATCCGCGAGGCCGTTCCACTCGGCGTTGGCGTCAGTGGCCGCGACGGCTGCTGGATCGATGTCGATCCCGAAGGCGCGGTCGGCCCCGAGCCGCGCCGCGGAGATGGCCAGCACACCGCTGCCACAGCCGATGTCGAGGACCGAATCGCCGCCCCGGATTCGGTCGCAGAGCGCCTGGAGGAGCAAGCGGGTCGTCGGATGGCCCCCGGCGCCGAATGCCGCGCCAGGGTCGATCTCTACGAGCGAGCCGTCGCCGCGGGGGTGCTCCGACCAGGGAAGGGCGACCGTGAGCCGTCCGCCGTCGACGTCGACCGGCGCGGTCCGGTTGCGCCACGCGACGATCCAGCCGCTGTCATCCGCCGGGCGCTGGGCGGCCGACCAGCCGCGCGTGCGCAGATCCGCGACCGCGTGCCGTGCTGAGTCGTCGTCGGCGAAGCGTCCGTAGACCAGCGCATGGGTGGGACGGACGACGCGGCGCGGGAGGAGGATCGCGCTCAGGTCCCGCAGGGCCGCCTCCACGGCGGTCGCATCCGCATTGCGAACGGCGACGACGGCGAGGTTGCCCACGCTCATCGGCGGCCGATGGGCGCCACGGGGCGCGCAGATCGCAGCTCGATTCGGCCGCCCAGCGCATCGACTGACGGCGTCCGTTTCGGCCCGGCCGACGGTATATGATGAGGCAGCACGCGCGGAGGGAGGCAGCTATGTGCGCGGTCACGGCCATCGGCAGCGAGGAGATCATCATCTCGGCGGATTCTCATGTGTCGGAGGACCCGGACCTGTGGGTCGATGGGCTGCCCGCGGCCTTCCGGGAGCAGGCGCCGAAGTTCCCGCCACGCCAGCTGGGCGAGGGGTTCCAGGCGCACCCGGGCGGGTGGGACCCCGCCGAGCGCGTGACTGAGATGTCGACCGACGGCGTGAGCGCCGAGGTGCTCTACCCCACGCTGGGGCTGAGCCTTTTCGGGCTGGACGATGCGCGGCTGCAGGAAGCGTGCTTTCGGGTCTACAACGACTGGCTGATGGACTACTGTCAGGCGGCGCCGGAACGGCTGGTGGGCGTGAGCTGTATCGCCATTTACGACGTCGACCACGCCGTGAAGGAGCTGGAGCGCACCCGCAAGGGCGGGATGCGGGGAGCCATCATCTGGCAGGCGCCGCATCCTGATCTGCCGCTGCACTCGAGCCACTACGACCCCTTCTGGGCCGCCGCCCAGGAGTTGGAGATGCCCGTTAGCCTACACATCCTCACCGGGCACAACTACTCCAAGGGAGGGGTCGGCCGACGATCCGGGCCCGAGCATTATCGGGGAAGCGTGAACCTGAAGACGCTCGACGCGGCGAACGCGCTCTTCGACCTGATCTTCTTCGGGATTCTGGAGCGCTACCCGCGCCTCAAGATCGTCGTGGTGGAGAACGAGATCGGGTGGATCCCGTTCTACCTCCAGCAGTGGGACTATTATTACCGCCGCTTCCGCGAGGCGAACCCGCTTCCCATCACCATGGAGCCGAGCGCGTACTTCAACCGGCAGATCTACGCGACGTTCTTCAACGACGCCGTGGGCGGGCACAACCTGGAGTGGTGGGGAACGGAGAACTGCATGTGGTCCAACGACTACCCGCACCCCAACTCGACGTGGCCCAACTCGCGCCGAGTGATCGAAAGGGACCTGGGCGGGCTGCCGAGCGACGCGCGGGCTCGCCTGGTGCGGGAGAACGCCGCGCGGCTCTACGGCCTCCAGATCGCCGCGGCCGTGTAGCGCACATCTCGGTCAACTTGAGGCCGGGGCCCGAAGCATCTCCACCGACCGAGATGCTTCCCTGCGGTCAGCACGACAGTGGGCGGCGGGTCCGTCGACGGGCGTGGCCGCCTATTCGCCGAAGAACCTTCCCGGGATCGGGACCCCAACGATGTGCTTGTTGGCCTCGGACTCGCCGGGTAGCGGATCGCCCTTCGGATCAATCCGGCTATCGCCTTTGTGGCCCGGCACGTTGGCGCCGCAGCGGAGGAGCACCAGGTTGCAGTCGCCCGTGCTCTTGAACCAGTAGTACGCGCCGCGGGGCAGCGTAATCCCCTGGTACTTGCTGACCACAGTCGCCGTCTCGTTCTCGTCATAAAACGTGGCCTCGCCCTCGAGGACGATAAAGGCGTGATCCTCAGCGAGGTGCGTGTGCGGCGCGTTCTCCCCACCCTCGGAGTACACCTTGATGGCGATGGACATGAGGTCGGTTCGAGAGACGAAGGTGGTGGTTCGCCCCGCGGAGAGGAGGGGCGTCTTGAGGGAGAAGACTTCCGCCTTGGGTCGGGCTGACACTGCCATGGCTGCTCCTTTCGCGCACGCGCTCATGCGGCCCGTTCTGCCGCGAGTATAGGGGTCGGGCGGGAAGCAGTCAACGAAACGCGCGCCATCACCGCCGCGGCTGCGACAGCCCGCGCACTCGATTGCGAGTCAAGCTCGCGACGGGTGCGTGGAATAGACAATGCCAACGGAGCGGCTCAAAGTTTGACACGGCAAGCGCTGGGCGAGTGTCATTCGCCACGTTAGCGCGGGATATTCTCGGCGACGGTAAAATGACACCTCAACATCTGCGGAAGCAACCCGGCAAGATCGAAGTGTTCCTGGGAGTCAGAGAAGCTCTAAGCCCATTTGGAGAAGGTATGGGCTTCAGCGAGGCCCGCTCAGTGATCACCGCCCCGTTTCGCCTCCGTGATGGCAGGCAGCTTGCGGTCGACACGGTGGGGTTTCCCGCGAGCTTCGCGACTCCGTCCAGCCAGTGACGAACGCGGAGGTCGAGGCCATTCTAAAAGCGGACAAAGTGATCACCAGCACGCTTCGCTGGAGTTCGCGCTCCAGCGCGAAGGGTCGCCTTTACCTAGAGGCACGTGTGTTGGCCCCCGACACGTCCGAACTGCTCGACTTCAAAGGCGTCCGCGGCAAGACGAACTACAGCTACGCGCTCCTGTGGCGGGGTGTGCCGATTCGCAAAGCCACGCTCCATTTTCAGCATACGAACCCCGATGGGCAGCACATCGGAGAGCCCCACAAACACCGGTGGGACGAGAACGACGAGGACGGCTGGGCATACGTGCCGGACGACATGCACTGGGACAACCCGGATCAAGCGCTGCTTGATTTCCTCGCCGAGTGCAAAATCCGCTATACAGGTACGTATCAGTTCCAGTTGATGCCAAGGAGTCCATGAGCGCCTGCACCAATGCGGTTGATGAGTTCATATCCAGGCTGCGCGGGAGCTTTCGGAGCGAGCAGTTTGGTGAATACTGTGTCATCATCTGCCCGTTTTCCCGCCCGGACGGTGAGGCAATCGAGATCACCGTGGCCCAAGACCCAGACGGGCGGCTGCGGATATCAGATGCCGGAGAGTCCATCGACTACCTCTTCGCTAATGGGCTGGAAATCTTCAAGAATCCGAACCACCTCCGTCAGGTGCATCGGATTGCGCGTCGCTTTGCAGTGGGCTTCGAGGATGGCGAGCTTGTGGCAATCGTGGCCGCGAATCAGGCTGGAGAGGCACTTGAGCACGTAATTTCGGCTGCTCATGAGGCCTCATGCCTTGTCTTTCGTCGTGCCGAGCGCGCAGTCACGAACTTTTCCGACGAGGTAGAGAAGCTCCTGATCGCCGGTTCTCTCCAGTATGACCGCGGGTATTCGATTGCTGGGGCGACCAAGGACCACCAGGTAGCTTTTCATCTCAACAGTAGAGGCAATCGCCTCGTTGATCCTGTATCGGCAAGCAGCAAGAGCTCAGCGCAGGCAAAGGCCGAGCGCCTGGTATTCAAATGGGGTGATATCAAGCGCGTCCATCCCGAGGCGCAAGGCATCGCGGTGCTTGACGATCGCGGTGAACGCGCGAGCGCCGTCTGGGAAGGAATTCCCGCCCACGTCTTGCAAAACTACGCGGATGCAGTGATCGCGTGGTCGGAGCGCCAGCGACTACTCGACTTCTTGACACACGACCAGCCAGGATTGCCGTCCCGAGGCGAGACCCCAAGAGGCCACGACTCGCATTGATCCCGCGCTTCTCTGCGGATGCGGATCGTAACGTTGACGAGGAGACGGCGGGCCCGTTCCCGTTTCCGACCGTCAGTTCACCACCGGCCGCGGGGCGCCGGGCGGGAGCGGCTCCGGCAGCGGCGCAGGGGAACCGGGTGCATTCTGAACGCGCAGCCACCACCAGAGCTTCGCGAGGCTGATCGCGACGGCGATCAGGCGCCGCACGTGGAAGAACTGTGAGACGCCGTACGCCCGATGGAAGTGATCAACGGGCACCTCCACCGTGCGGAAGCCGGCCATCTGCACCTTCGTCATCAGCTCGAGGGCGATGGCGCCCGTGTTCTGAGTCAGGAGCACGCGGTCGAACACGTGGCGCTTGATGAGCCGAAAGTCGCAGTCCACGTCGTGCACCTTGAATTGGAACACGAACGCCATCGAATGGTGGTACGCCCAGCTAATGAGCCGCCGGTGGAGCGGGTCCCGCCGGGTGATCTTGTTCCCCATGACCACGTCGACCTGCCGCCCGGCCCCTTCCTCGCGGAGGAGCGCTTCCCACAAAGCGCGCAGCTCGCGAACGTCGTACTGGCCGTCTCCGTCCGTGTAGAAGATCAGGTCGCCGCGACACGACGCGAAGCCGGCGCGGAGTGCGCCGCCGTAGTCCAGCGCCTGGCTGAATCGGATCGTGCGCACCCGGCCGCGATGTTGCGGGTCGACACCGTTCTCGCCGTAGAGCCGCTCCAGCTCGTCCAGCACGTCCCAGGCATAGTCGGTGCTGCCGTTCTCGATGACGACGACCTCGTAGTCATCGGTCAGCTCGGGCATGACGGTGAGGGCTTCCATGACCATCGAGGCGATGGTCCCCGCGTCGTTGAAACACGGAAAGAATGCCGAGAGGCTTCGGTGGCACGGGGCGGCGGGCACGGGGTCCATGCTCATCTCCAGGAGCGGGCTGCGCCAGTATCACACATGACCGCCGCCACTATAGCATCTTCTAAGAATTGACTAAGAATCATCCCTTGTCCCACTCGAAGATGTTCCACGTGTTGTCGGCAACGACACCGCTGACGCCCTTCGCGATCAAGGTCGGCGCGACCTCCCAGTACAGCGGCATCAGCGC
The DNA here is from genome assembly GCA_035652535.1 of Chloroflexota bacterium. Lineage (NCBI taxonomy): Bacteria > Bacillati > Chloroflexota > Chloroflexota bacterium. The sequence goes on along the minus strand of DASRDP010000082.1, from coordinate 105,543 downwards.
CACGTCGTTCATCGCTTCCTGGATAAGCTGGCGATGGAGCGGAATCTGGTCGCGCGGGTCGATGGTGGCGTTGACGCGGTCGATGAGGGCGTCGACGCGCGGATTGCTGTAGCCCTGAAAGTTCGTTCCGGTCCAGCGATTGGCGTCCGAGGCGAGGAGCGACGAATGCATGGGGGGCAGCATGGTGGGCGAGGCCGGGAACGAGCTGAGGAGCGCGAGCGGCTCGCTCCCCATGGTCTTGCGATCGGCGGCCGCCGCCGGCGAGAGGATCTCGATTCCCACGTCGATCCCGAGCGGCTTCCAACCGTCCGCGACCACGGCGAGCGTTCGGTCGGCCCCGGTCGCCGGGCGGCCGGCGATCCTGCTCTCGAACCGCTCGCCACTCGCCCCGTCGACCAGGACGCCGTCGGGACCAGGGGCCCACCCGGCGTCCGCTAGGAGCTGCCGGGCCCGAGCGAGGTCGTAGGGATATTGCGGAATGGAGGACTCGACCTCCGGACGCAGTGGCGAGCTCGGCGCGAACCAGCTGTCGGCGGGCGGAGCGAGGCCGTTGCTGCTCGCCTCGGCCACGGCGACGCGGTCGATCGCATGGAGCAGCGCACGGCGAACCGTGAGGTTCGGCGATCCGTTGTGGGGCTGGGCCAGCTCCGTTCGGAATTGCGGGCGGAGGAACTGCTGCGACCCGGACAGCGATGTGAGCACGCGATTTCCCGTCCCCTCCCATCGCTGCTTCAGCTCCGCCGCCGTGTCCAGCTCGACACTCGGAGAGAGCACCACGTCGACCGCGCCGGCGAGCACGCCGGCGAGCATGGCGTTCGCATCCGCCACGTATCGGACGATAACGCGGTCGATGGGCGCGCGCCCGAGGTAATAGTCGTCGAACCGCTCGAAGGTGACGCCGACGCCTTCCGTCCAGTCCACGACGCGGAACGGACCGAGGCCCACGAACTGGCTCGTGAGCAGCGGCGTGGTCAGGATCGCCATTTTGTCGGTCTGGTAGAGCGCCCCGAGCAGGTGCTTGGGCAGCGGGTCCACGTCAGTAGGGTCAGCCCCGGTCGCCGCCAGCGAGGCCCAATGGATCACGAAGGTCGTCGGGTCCGGCGCGGTCGCCGACTGCATCTGGCGCACGTGCTCGGTCGGCGGCACCGGAAACTCCGTGTCGCTGAAGAGCCGGAGGCCGAAGACGAGATCGTCAGCCGTAAAGGGCGTTCCGTCGTGCCAGCTGACTCCGCTCCGCAGCCGCCACGTCGTGTCCATCGTTCCGTCGCCGTTGACGACCCACGTGCCATCTTCGACGGATGGCAGGGCGAGAGCGAGCTGCGGGTGGAACTCCTCGCTGCTCCCGTCTCGCACGGCGAGATAGTTGTGGGCGATCTTGGCGATGGAGTTGTTGCCAGCGCCGGGCGAGCCGCCGCCGGCGGCCGCCCCCGTGAACCGGGCGAAGCTCTTCAGCTCGCGCTTGGCGGCGATGGTGAGCGTCTTCTGCTCGCGCGTCACGGTGCCTCCGCTCGTGGAGCCGGACCCAGGACCGCGCGCGGGGACCGACGGGGCGCACGCGGCGAGCAGCGCAACCCCGAGGATAGCGAGCCCGGCCAGCTTGCGGGCCGATGGCACAGAAGCGCTCCGATTCAATGGGATCTGTCCGTCGTTGGTGGTGACATCATCGATTGCCCGCCGCGCGCGCGTCAACCTGAACGACTGCACAAGTTGAACGCCCGCCGTCGCCGGACTCTGCGCCGCCGAAGAAATGACATGCTGAGCGCAGCGAAGCACCTCGCCAAGATGAGATCCCTCGGGCTTTGCCCTCGGGATGACCATTCCTCAAACGCCGTGGGGTGGCCTGCTTTGTGACAAGCCCTTGGGGAGCAGACGGGGTGCGTTTGCCGCGTCACAAAGCCAGCCACTACGATTACTCCTGGCGGCCGCTGCCCGCTGGCGGCCCGGGACGTCAACTCCGCCTCATCCTTGCTCGTGGAGCGCGCGTGGACGAACTGACCGAACAGGACCGCGTGGCCCGATTGGGGGCGTTCCGGTCGCCCAATTTCACCTGGTACTGGATCAGTCAGGTCACCACCAACGTCGGCACCTGGATGCAAATGGTGGCGACGGGCTGGCTCGTCCTCCAGCTCACGAACTCGCCGGCGCTCCTCGGGTTCAACGCCGTCGTTCAGGCCGTCCCCATCCTCGCCTTCGCACTCGTGGGCGGGATCATCGCGGACCGGGTCGATCGGTATCGCCTCACTGTGGCCTCGTATGTGGTGCAGATCATCCCCGACGCGCTCCTGGCGTGGCTCGTGATGACTGGCCGAATCGAGGTCTGGCACGTCTTCACGTACTCAGTCGTCTCCGCCACCATCAGCGCCTTCGCCACACCAGGTCGGCAGGCGTTCATTCCCAGCCTCGTGCCCAAGCGGGACCTCCTGTCGGCCATGGCATTGAACTCAGTTACCTGGCAGGGAGCGGCCGTCGTTGGACCGGCCCTGGCCGGCGTCATCCTTGCCATCTGGGGCCTGCCGGGGAGCTTCAACATCAACGTGGCGAGCGATTTCGTCAGCCTCGCGGCGATCCTCGCCGTTCGCCTGCCGCCGATGCCGCCTCGCGTGAGCCAGGCCTCCGGCTGGAGTGACATTCGCGAGGGAATGGCCTTCGCGTGGCGCGACCAACATGTGCGCACCCTTCTCATCAGCGTCGCGGTGGTGACGTTTCTGGCCCGGCCCTACGCGAACTTCATGCCCGTGTTCGCGCGGGACGTGTTCGACGTTGGACCGGAGGGACTCGGCGTGATGCTCACGCTGCCGGCCGTCGGGACAATCGTCTCGGGCGCGCTGCTCGCGGTCGCCGGTCGCATTCCCCTGGTCCGAACCTTTATCGCGACCGCCCTTGGCCTTGCCGTCGCCCTCATCGCCTTCTGTGTGACGCGGAACTTCCCGGCCGCGCTGGCGCTTCTTTTTGTGGTCGGGGCCTGCCAGAGCTCATCGACCACCATCATCAACACCGTGCTGCAGGAGGTGATCGACGAGCGGATTCGCGGGCGCGTGATGAGCCTCTTCATGCTGTGCACGTGGGGCTCGTGGCGCGTCGGCTCGCTGCCGATGGGGATCGCCGCCGATCTGTGGGGCGCGCCCCTCGCGGTCGGGGTCAGCGCTGCCGCGCTGCTGGCGCTTCTCGTGCCGATGAGCCGCAGCCGCGGACTCAGAGGGCCGGTCGAACAGGTCGTCGCCACGCCATCGCGCGCGCCCCGCGAGCTTGCCGCCCCCGGGTGAGAACCTGATCTGCGCGTCCAGGAATTCGCCGAAAACTGGCGGTGCTGCGCCCTGCCACAGGCTCACGCCCGTCGACGCGCTCAGGGCGAACGGCCGATCCTGTTGTGCCCGTCGACGGGTTCAAGGCGAACGGGCAGACGCTGCCCTAGAATGATCGCCGGCCAAATACAAACCAACGAAAAGGAGGCTGATCCGCATGGCGGAGCTGAAGGTGGGGGACCTGGCGCCCGATTTCGAGGCAGCCGACGAGAAGGGCAACACGATCCGCCTGCGTGACCTGCGCGGAAGACGGGTCATCATCTACTTTTACCCCAAGGACAATACGCCCGGATGCACGACCCAGGCGTGCGGGTTTCGCGACCATTACGCGGCCATCAGCCAGAAGAACGCGGTCGTCCTGGGCGTCAGCCCGGATAGCGCTCAGTCACACGTGAAGTTTCGCGACAAGTTCGGCCTGCCGTTTCCGCTTCTCGTCGACAGGGACCATGCCATTGCCGAGGCGTACGGCGTTTGGCAGCAAAAGTCCATGATGGGCAAGAAGTACATGGGGATCGTCCGGAGCCACTTCGTCATCGACGAGAACGGGAAGCTGGCCGAAGTCGCCTACAACGTGAAGGCGCCCGAGAGTCCGACGAAGGCGCTGAAAGCGCTGGGTTAGGACGCCAACCGCCCGCCCGCGGCGTCGCCGTGTGGCGGACGGACGCGTGGAGCCGGCGTTCGTTCTCCCAATCTGGGACGACGCGCGCATCACGGGTTCGCTTGACCCCCGGGCGCGGACGCGGATACTCTGGCCCAAGCCCGCCATGCTGCGGTCGGTATCTTCGTCTGGGAGGCCCCATGCGCGGTCCGCGCTTGCGCGCCGTGCCCGCTCTCGCTCTCATGGTCGCCCTCACCGCCTGCGGACCGGTTGCCACGCCGTCCGGCCGCGGGGCGGCTGCCTCTGCGCCAGCGACGCCCCGACGGATCACCGTGACGATGATGGACGACCCGGTCGTCATGAGCAGCAAGCTCAGCGCCCCGTCGGTGCGCGGATCCGACGCCCTCGAAGAGCTGGTGAACGTCGGGCTCGCCACCCTCGACCACTCCGGGTCCCTCATCCCCATGCTGGGCGAAGCCGTGCCGTCCCTCGAAAACGGTTTGTGGACGCTGCTCTCGGACGGCGGCATGCAGACGACCTACAGAATTCGGGATGGTGCGCGGTGGCACGATGGTCAGCCGCTCACCTCGGCCGATCTCGTCTTCACCGCCGCGGTCGCCCACGATCGCGAGGTCCCGGAGCTCCGCGACCCCGCATTCGATTCGGTGGCGAGCGTCGACGCGCCGGACGCGCGGACCGTCGTCGTTCGCTGGAGCAAGCCCTACGTTGACGCGGACGCGCTCTTCACCCGCGCCGGCGCGACGCGGGCCCGCACCCTGCCGCTCCCGGCGCACATCCTCCAAGAGAGCTATGGCGACGACAAGGGCTCCCTGACGCAGCTCCCCTACTGGTCGACGGAGTTCGTCGGGACCGGACCGTTCAAGCTCGCGTCGTGGGAACCGGGGACGTCGATCACCCTGCAGGCCAGCGACGTCTACGTCCTCGGCCGACCGAAGATCGACGAGATCGAGGTGCGGTTCATCCCCGATCCAAACGCGCTGGTCGCCAACGTCCTCGCGGGCTCGATCGACTTCACCCTCGGCCGCGGCCTGTCCCTGGAGCAGGCGATCCTCATGCGCGACCAGTGGAAGGACGGACGCATGGTGGCGAGCCCATCGAACTGGATCATGGTCTGGCCCCAGTTCATCAATCCGAGCCCATCGATCGTCGGCGACGTCCGGTTTCGCCGCGCCATGCTGGAAGCGATTGATCGCCAGGCCATGGTCGATACGTTCGTGGCCGGCATGAGCAGCGTCGCCCACACCTATCTCAGCCCCACGGATCCCAACTACCAGACCGTGGCCGCGGATGTGGTGCGCTACCCCTTCGATCCGCAGGCCGCGGCGCAGGCGATCGAGGCAAGGGGGTACAGCCCGGGGACGGATTCAATGCTTCGGGACGCCGCGAACCAGCCGCTCCGCGTCGAGATCCGGACCACGACGGGCGACACCCTCCGCGAGCGCATCCATCTCGCCATCGCTGACGCGTGGCAGCGCGTCGGCGTCGGGGTCGATACGGTGGTCGTTTCGCGGCAGCAGGCCCAGGACCAGGAGTATCGCGCGCAGTTTCCGGCTTTCGAGCTGAGCCGCAATCCGAACACCTTACGCGATCTTCCCAACCTCCACAGCCGCGCCGCGCGGCTTCCGGAAAACAATTTCCACGGGACCGGCGGCACGAATTATTCCCGGTACACGAGCCCCGTATTTGACACGCTCATCGACCAGTACTTCGTCACGATTCCGCTGCCTGAGCGTCTGGCGGTCGCCCACCAGATCGTGTCGATCATCGCCGACCAAGTCACGGCGCTGGGCATCCTGTACGCGACGGACCAGAACATGATCGCGAATCGCATTCAGAAGGCGTACGGCCGCGCCGAAGGGTCTACCGAGACCTGGAACGCGTATCAGTGGGAGATCGCCGCGCCGTGACCGCCGTGCGAGACGCCGCTGTACGCGTGATTCGGGATCCGACGATCCCCATCTACCGTGACGTCGCGTACCAGTCGATCGAGAACATCGAGGCGCCCGATCCGTCGACCCTGGTGGCGCGGGCCGAGCCTGATCAGCAGCCGAATGGTGAACGTGACGAGCCGGAAGGTCGAGGATGGGCGGATCTCGTGGAATGCGCCCGAGTGGAGCGTCGCGACCGGTTCGGCGCAGATCAACGCCTCTAGCTGACCTTCACCAGCTCCACGTCGAAGATGAGCGTGGCGTTAGGGGGAATCGCGCTGCCGCCGCCCTTGTCCCCGTAGGCGAGGTCGGGCGGGATGATGAGGCGGCGCTTGCCACCCACCTTCATCGTGGCGACCCCTTCGTCCCACCCCTTGATGACCTGTCCGGCTCCGAGGCGGAACTCGAAGGGCGTGCCCCGCTTCTGCGATGTGTCGAACATCTGGCCGTTCTCGAGCCACCCCGTGTAGTTGACATCCACGGTCTGCCCCGCCTGCGGCATGGGGCCCGTCCCTTCCACGACGTCGATGTAGCGAAGGCCGGAGGCGGTCGTCGTCTCAGCGCCGCTCACCGATGGCATCGGAATGTTCTGGGCGACGGGTGTCGGCTGCGCGGTGGGGGCGGTGTTCCGGGGCGGGCGGTACCCGGAGTTGTCCGGCGCGCTACTGCAGGCCAGCGTCATCGCTGCGAGGGACACCAGCAAGAGGACAGCACGAAGAGAATTGCGCATTCGAACTCCAAGACTGTACGAGGTGGTTGACGAAGTGGTTCGGGCTCGACGGACCTGACGGGCGCCGGCGTCGGCCTGCTCCCCAGGCGATCTTGGGCCCGACGGTCGAGCCTCCCGCGTCGTCCGGATCAGGCTTCGGGCGACAGCTCTTCCACGCCCACGGTCGTCGTCGGCGGCAGCTCGCCGAGCCGGCCGTTTGCCCTCCGCAGACGCTGGGTGAGGAGCGCGAGCAGGCGCATGCAGACAGCGCTCGAGGTTTCGAGCAGATCGAGAAACGGCTCGCTGGGGATGAAGTAGGTGGCGCACATCGAGATGGCGGTGGCGGTACCGGAGCGACGCTCCCCGTCGAGGACGCCCATCTCTCCGAGAACCTCGTTCGCCTTCACGATCGCGAGGAACGTTTCTCCGTCGTCCCCCATGGCCGCGACGCGAGCCGCGCCTGCCGTCAGCAAATAGAGACCGTCGGCCTCGTCGCCCTCGTGGAAGATGACCTCGCCCGGGAGAAATCGGCTTTCGTGCCCCGCCTCGATGGCCGGCCGGAGGACACCTTCGGGGACGCCCGCAAAAAGCCAGTGTTCGGACGGAGCGATGACCGCTTCTGCCATAACGCGGGATTTTGCTTCGCCAATCCGCGAATGTCAAGTGTTACACGGTCGCCGGTGTCCCGCGTTCAAACTAGCTCGAAAAAATGTCGCGCTATAATGGCCCAACCGGCGTGATTGCCGGGCGAAGGTCAGGATGGGACAGTTAAGCGCGACTCTGCGGGAGCGGGGGCACCGCCTCACCCTGCAGCGCGAGATCATCCTGGACACTCTGGAATCCATCTCCGGTCACATCGCGGTGGACGACGTGTACCGTCGGATCCACGGCCGATTTCCTCAGGTCAACGTGTCCACGGTGTATCGCACGCTGGAGCTGCTCGAGCAGGAGGGGCTCGTCACCCATACGCACATCCACGACGGCGTAGCCAAGTGGCATCGGGCGGAGGAGGCGCAGCACCAACACCTCGTGTGCGAGCGATGCGGGGCGGAGCTGGCGCTGGACCTGCAACTCCTCGAGCCGCTCGCCCACGAGCTGCGCGAGCGGTACGGGTTCGACGCGCACTTCGCGCACTTCGCCATCATCGGCCTCTGTAGCACCTGTCGAACGGCGTAGCGGGCCGGCGGGCTCAGCCGGCGACCGGGCTCGGATCGATCCCGTCAAACATGTCGATGGGCCCGCCCAGCGCGCCGAACATCACGCGCATGTCTTCGAGCATGAGGCCGAGATACGTGTGGCTGGGGCTCGTCGGGTCACCTGGCAGCTCGTCGTCCCGCAGCTTGTCGACGTAGCGGGCACCGGTCTCTCGTCCGATGACCTCCAACACGGTGGATGGATAGACTTCCGAGCCGAAAATGGCCGGCACCTGGTTGGCACGGATCTGGTCCACGAGGACGGCCACCTCACGGGGTGAAGGCTCCGAGAAGTCGCTGGGCTGGATGGCGCCGATGACCTCCATGCCGTAGCGCCGGCCGAAGTAGGCCCAGCTATCGTGATACGTCAGAAGCTTGCGGCGGTCCGGGGGAAGCGCGGCGACCGCCTGGAAGATCGCCGCGTCGAGCTGGTTCATGCGATCGACGAGGATCGCCGCGTTGGCCCGGAAATAGGCCGCATCGGGCGGATCCATCTCTTCCAACTTTGCCGCGATCAGCTCCGCGTAGCGCTTGGCGTAGGCCGGGTTGAGCCACAGATGGGGATTCGGATCGCCCTGGGACGCCGGGAACGAGAAGTCGAAGATCCAATCCGTCGGCTCAATCGTGCTGTCGCCGAGCAGGAGGATTTGCGATCGCGGGCTGCGATTGGCCTCGGCCATCGCCAGCGTGGGGGCCTCGAGGTGGAGGCCATTCAAAACGATGAGGTCGGCCTCGCGAAGCGCCCGCGCGTCGGACGGACGCGGCTCGAAGGTGTGCGAGTCGGTGCCGTCCGGAATGAGCTGGGTGAGATCGACGCGCGAGCCGGCGATCTCACGAACGAGATCCGCGTGGGGTGCGACGCTCGCCACGACCTTCAATTGTTGCCGCGGAGGGGTGGACAGAGTGGGAGCGCTCCAGAGCGACGCGCACGCGATCGGCAGGACCACCGCCAGGACGATGGCCGCGGCGGCAGGAACTCGAGCGCCGCGCGCTCGGAACGACGACAGGAGACTCAAACGTGGGCGATTCTCGTGCACGAGCGGAAGATAACAGATATTCGCAATGGCATGCAATTGCGATGCTTTGCAATTATTTGCATACGCCCCTTCTTATCGTTTTCTTAATTTTCTGCTATGGTTTCGCAATCATTGATCTTTCACCCAGGTGCCGAAATTGATGCTCCCAGTGTTTCCGTCCGGTCTGGTGACTCTTCTGCACACGCCGAGAGGTGCGCGCGAGTGCGACGTCCTCGTCGTGGAGGACGATCCCATACTTCGGCGATCAGTTGCGCAGACACTCGAGGACGAGGGCTACCGGGTCGTCGGCGCGCGCGATGGGGTCGACGCGCTGCGCGTGCTGGGTCGATGCTCGCCCTGGCTCATCCTGCTCGACATCTGGCTCCCGCGCATGAACGGGCCGGAGTTTGTGAGCGAGCTGCGGGATCGGGGAGCGGACGTCAAGATTGTGGTCATGACGGCCGCGCAACACGCGCGCCGCTGGGCCACCGCGCTCGGCGCGGACGCGATCCTGGCGAAGCCCTTCGAATCCTTTGAGTTAGTGGACCTGGTCGCGCAACAGCGCCCGTCGTAACTGCCCTCGGCGGGGGCGCGTGCCGCTCACTCCAGAAAGCGAGCGTGCTCGCGCTCGCTCGGCGCTCGGCAGGTTGCGCGGCGGCCGAAGAGGCGGTACCGGCCTCGGGCGATAGCACGGTAGATGCCGTCGCGCAGGGGCACAGGCAGCGCACGCCCGACGACGGCGAGGGCGAAAACGCCCCCAAGCCGCCGGCAGATCTCGATGACGGCATCTGCGCGCTCAAAGGCGCCGCGCTCGTCCAGGTATACGATGGACCAGGTCGCTTCGTCGGGCGGAAGAGGCGGAAGCAGCTCCCGGGCGGTCACGCCCTGGAGCGGGGCAAAGTGCAGCACCGCGCGCCTGTCCACGGCCAGCAGCACGTCGACGGTCCCGTTGCAGAGGCCGCATTCGCCGTCGAAGAAAACGATGGGGAGGCGAACGTCGGCGCCGGTCCTCGCCTCGCTTTTCACCTCGCCTCCGGCCCGTGCGCCCGCAGCTCCGGGGAAGATTGGCCGCTCGATGAAATTGTACGAGGCGCATTGCCGCGTCAATCGATGGGCGTCGAGACGAGACGCGACGAATCGAGGCGCACGCGCTGGTTGGGAAGCCGGCGCAGCCCAGATGCCAGCAGCGTGAGTATGAAGCCGCCGGCTGCCACGAGGACGATCGTCGCGCCCGACGAGATGTCGAGGTAGTAGCTCGCGTAGAGCCCAGCGATTCCGAACCCGGCGCCGAGGGCCGTGGCGAGCCACAGCAGGGTGCTGAATCGATTGGTGAGGAGGCGCGCGACGACGGCGGGGATAACGATCGCGGCGGCGATCATCGTCACGCCGAGGACCTGCATCGACGCGATGATTCCCGCGGAGAGCATCAGCGCGAAGAGCGCGTCGACCCGGTTCACGGGGATTCCGTACACGCCGGCGACGTCCGGGTCGAACGTAACGAACAGGAGCTGCTTGTAGAGGAAGAACACGAGGAGGATCGTTGCAAGGGTGACACACGCCAGCACGGCGAGGTCCGCGTTCGTGACTCCGAGGATGTTTCCGAACAGCGCAGCCTCGAAATTCTTCGTGAATCGTCGCGCTCGACTGATGATGGCGACGCCGATGGCGAAGCTCGCGGTCGTCACGATGCCGATCGCGGCATCGGCGCCGATCTGCCGCTTGCGGGTCACGGCGTGGATGAGGAGCGCGGAGACAAAGCCCCACAGCCCCGCTCCAACGTAGAAGTTCAGCTCCAGCACGTACGCGACGACGGCGCCGCCGAAGACCGCGTGGCTGAGCCCGTGGCCGATGTAGCTCATCCCGCGCAGGATGACGAATACCCCGAGCAGCCCGCACAGCCCCCCGACGAGGGTGGCTGCGATGATGCCGCGAACGAAGAATGCGTACGCGAAGGGCTCGGCAATCGCGCTCACGGTACCGGGATGAGCTGGGGGGTTTGGGCCTCCTTCGGTGTCTCCCGTTCCGCCGTGAGCCGGTCCGCCACGACGATCAGGTTGTCCTGGCGAAGCACGAGCATCTCAGCCCCGTACGTGCGGCCCAGTATGTCAGGGGTGAATATCTCTTGTGGGTGGCCTTGAGCGACGACAGTATGGTTGAGGCAGACGACGTCCGGAAGGTGCGTCGCCACCGCGTTCAAGTCGTGGGTCGTTAGGACGATGGTGACCCCGCCCGCGTTCAGCTCGTGGAGCAGGTGGAGAATATCGTGCCGTGTTTTGATGTCGACGCCGGTCGTCGGCTCGTCGAGGATCAGCAGGCGCGGGCTGCGCATCAGCGCACGGGCAAGGAAGGCTCGCTGCTGCTGCCCTCCGGACAGCTCTCGGATGTGGCGATGCCGGTACGGGTACATGCCGAGGCGATCGAGGAGCTGCGCCATCGATTCCCGGTCCTCACGTCTCGGCCACGGCCACGGACCGCCGCCGACGGCGCGTCCCATCAGGACCACCTCTTCCACCGTCACCGGGAAGTGCCAGTTGATGGCCTCGAGCTGCGGGACGTATCCAACCCCCTTCGGCGGTTCGCGGCCCACGAGATCGCCCATGACCCGAACGCGTCCTCTTTGGAGCGGAACCTGGCCGAGGATCGTGCGGAGGAGCGTAGTCTTTCCGGCGCCGCTCGGACCCACCAGTCCGGTGAGCTGGCCCTCGAAGATCTGCAGGGTCACGTCGTGCAGGACGGTCGTGCCCTGATACCCGCAACTCGCTTGGTCCAGCTCGATGATGGGTTGTCTTGGCCGCTCACTTGAGCCGGCCAGGCTCCAGTCCATTCGCGCTCCGTGCCAGATCGAGAATGGGTTGACCGGTGGCGATGGAAGCTATCATAGCCTGTACGAATCGAAGACGCAATCCGTTGCAACTGCAACGATAGGACGCAAGGATGGCGAGCAAGACCCAGGCGGTTCTCCTCATGGGCCACGGAACCCGTGACCTCGATGGGGCCGCCCAATTCGTCGATCTCCTCTCGGCAGTGCGCGCCGCGGCGGGCGGCGTTCGAGTGGAGGCCGGCTTCCTCGAGTTCGGCGGGCCTATGCTCCCGTTCATTCGGGACGCGGTCGATGGCCTTGTCGCCGACGGGGTGCGAGAACTCCTGGCGGTGCCCGTCCTGCTCCACGATGCCAACCACACCAACGCCGACATGCCCCGCGAGGCGCGGGATGCCCAAGCGCGCCACCCAGCGCTGCGCCTCGTGATGTCGGATGCGTTGGGAATCTCCGATGCGCTGCTCGATATCGTGGAGGGACGCTTTCGCGATGCCCGCTTGCAGCTTCTCGACCATGAAGATGCCGGCACCGCCATGTTGCTGGTCGGGCGCGGTACGAGCGATGCCGGAGCCAACAGCGACTTTTTCAAGATCGGTCGGCTCCTGTGGGAGCGCAACCGCGGGCTGCTGGTCGAATGCTGCTTTGTGAGCCTGACCGAGCCGACGGTGCCGTTCGGCGTCGACCGCTGTGTCCGCCTGGGCGCGCGCCGCATCGTCGTGGTGCCGTATTTTCTCCATACTGGTGTGCTGGTCAAGCGCATCGCCAGCCAGGCCGCGAGCGCCGTGGCGGATCACCCGGGGATCGAGCTGGCGATCGGTGAGCCCATGGGCGTGCATCCGAATCTGGTTCGGCTTATCCTGGATCGCATCGAAGACCTTCGAATCGGAGCCACGGAGCATGGACCGCGACCCCCGGACCCTGGTGGAACGTCACGCGAGGGCGCCCGAGGAGATCGAGGCGCTGAGCCTGCAGCGGGTGGACGCCGTGATCGGGGACTTGAGTCGGTGGCCGCCGGCAGAGCGCGCGATCATTCGTCGCGTCGTCTACGCGAGCGGTGACCCCGCTCTCGCCGAGCGCGTCCGCGTGCACCCCGAAGCCATCGCCGGGGGCATCGCCGCGCTCCGCGCCGGCTGCCCGATCGTCGTCGACGTCCGGATGTTGGAGGTTGCCCTCGATCGCGGCTCGCTCCGGCGCCTGGGCTGTCGTGTCGCGTGCGCCATCGATCGGGAATCGGTCACTCGTAAGGCGCATGCACTGGGGCTTCCCCGGGCCGTCGTCGCCATGCGCACGCTCGCCGCGTCGATGAACGGGGGCGTCGTCTCGGTCGGCACCGCGCCCACCGCCCTTCTGGCGGTCCTCGATCTGGTGGACGCCGGCGCGGTCAGACCTGCGCTCATCGTCGGGACACCCGTCGGCTTCGTGGCCGCGGCCGAGGCGAAGGCGGAGCTGGTCAGTCGTCCGGTGCCGTTCATTACTATCGAAGGGGAGCGTGGCGGCGCAGCGCTCGCCGCCACCTTGGTCAACGAGCTGCTCCGCCGAGCGATTTTCCATGATGAGGAGTGAGGATCGCGTGGAAGGTCGACCGAAACGGCGCCCAACACGTGGGCTCGTGGGGCCTACGCGGTGACGGCATCGGACGTGTCGCAGGCGCGGGGCAGGGTCAGCGTGCGACGGCGCGGGATGCGCACCGGTTTCACGACGGGTGCCTGCGCCGCCGCGGCCGCCAAGGCGGCCACCCAAGCCCTGATCGCTCAGCAGCCGGTCGATTCCGTAACGATCCACCTCCCGGTGGGCGTGGACGCGACGTTCGCGATTCACGCCTGTGCGGTTGAGGAGCGGTCGGCGATGTGCTCCGTGATCAAGGACGCCGGCGATGATCCCGATGTGACCCACGGGGCGGAGATCTGTGCCGCTGTCGGCTGGGGCGCTGGTCCGGGAATCACCCTGCGCGGTGGGGAGGGCGTCGGGGTGGTGACCCTCCGGGGGCTCGGCATCGAAGTGGGCGGGCCCGCCATCAACCCCGTTCCGCGCCGAATGATCCGCGAGGCGGTGGCCGAGGCCGCGGGCGACCTCCTCGCAGATCGCGGGCTCGACGTCGAGATTCGCGTGCCTCGTGGCGCCGAGCTTGCGAAGAAAACGTTGAACGGGCGTCTTGGGATCGTGGGCGGCATCTCTATCCTGGGGACCACCGGGATCGTGCACCCCTGGTCGACGGCCGCGTGGCGGGCGAGCGTCGAGGAGGCGATCGACGTCGCGGCGGCCAATGGGCAGACCCACGTGGTCCTCACGACCGGCGGCCGCAGCGAGAAATTCGCCATGGCGCGCATCCCGCTTCCCGAGGTGGCCTTCGTGGAGATGGGCATCTTCACGGGCCGCGCCCTCAGGCGGTGCGCGGAGCGCGGAGTCCGAGCTGTGACCCTCGCCGGCATGATCGGGAAATTCTCCAAGCTCGCGCAGGGGCACCTCCAGACGCACGTCGCGGGAAACCAGGTGGACATCGCCTTCCTCTCCCAGCTTGCCGCGCGCTGCGGCGCAAGCGAGGATCTCGCTCGACAGATCCGGTCCGCGAATACCGCTCGGCACGTGCAGGAGCTGGCGCAGGAGAAGGGGCCCGATTCGCTCTTTCGCGAGATCGCCCGGTGCGTCGTCGATCAGTGCTCGGCGCACGTGAAGCGGTCCCTCGATGTGGAAGCCATCATGTTTGACTTCGACGGCCACGAGCTGGGACGGGCGTCCACAACCGCCGCCACGAGGTCGGTCGATGGCTGACGCGTCGCGGCGACGATCGGCGAGCGCAACGGCGCCGTCCGTCCACGACCCGGCGCTCGCCACCATCTGCGTCGTCGGGGTCACCGATGCGGGGGCCGCGAGCCTGACCGCCGAGGCGAGGGCGCTCGTCGAGCGAGCGTCGGTCCTCGTGGGTGGCGAGCGACACCTCGCCTTCTTCCCCGATTGCGGAGACGAGCGAATCGTGCTCAAGGCAAATATCGACGAGGTGGTCGAACGCCTTCGCGGCGAGTCGCGCCCGACGGTGGTACTCGCGTCGGGCGATCCCGACTGTTTCGGCATCGGCCCCCTGTTGGCCGAGCGCCTCGGCCGCTACCGCGTGCGCATCCTGCCGAACGTCGGCGCCGCGCAGCTCGCATGCGCCCGGCTCGGGATCGCGTGGGAAGACGCCGCGCTGCTGAGCGCCCACGGGCGGCCGCTCGACGCGATCCTGCCGCGGGCCCTCCGCGCGCGCACGGCGATCGTCTTCACGGATTCCCGAAATTCACCTTCCGCCATCGCGGAAGCGCTGCTCGCGGCCGGAGACGCGGACGTGCGGGTTGACGTGTTCGAGCATCTGGGCGGGCCGCTTGAGCGGCATGTCTGCGGCCTGCTGAGCGAGATCCGCGGGCAGCAGTTCGCGCCGCTCAACCTCATGGTGCTGCGGCGCGAGGCGACTCCGCCGCCGTGGCCCATCGGGATCCATGAGGACCGCTTTCTCCACCGGGGTGGGCTCATCAGCAAGCCAGAGGTGCGCGCCATCTCCCTCTCGAAACTGGTCCTCCACGAGCGCGCCACGCTGTGGGACGTGGGAGCAGGCTGCGGCTCCGTGTCCATCGTGGCAGCGGCGCTCCTTCCCCACGGCCACGTATACGCCGTCGAGCGGGACGGGGAGCAACTCGCGCTTCTCGAACAGAACCGCCGGCGCTTCGGAGCCGGAAACGTCGCGATGGTTCACGGGGAGGCGCCCGCGGCCTTGGGGGCGCTGCCGCGACCGGATTCCGTGTTCGTCGGCGGCAGCGGGGGCCGATTGGAGGCGATCCTGGACGCCGTCGCCCTGGCGCTCGCCGCGGGCGGACGCGTCGTCGCCAACCTGGTCGCCCTCGAGCACTTGGAGCAGGCCCGTCGATGGGCCGCCGCCCACGGCTGGGACGCCGAGATCGTCGAGGTCAGCGTCGCGCGCTCGACCGTGACGGCCGGCATCACCCGCCTGGAGGCCCGCAATCCCGTTTTCGTGGTCACGCTTCAACGCGTGGCGGAGGGGGCCGCGCGGTGAGCCAGGAGCCGCTTGGCACCCTGTACGGGATTGGCATCGGCCCGGGGGATCCGGAGCTCATCACCCTCAAGGGGCTGCGGGTGTTGCAGCGCGTCCGGACGGTCTTCGTCCCGATCGCCCGCGAGGGCGCGAAGAGCTTCGCCGCTGCCACCATCCGACCTCATCTCGACCTCGAACGCCAGCGGGTCGTGGAGCTGCTCTTTGCCATGCGGGGAGAGCGCCCGGCCCAGGTTCAACGCTGGCGCGAGAACGCGCGGCTCATCGCGCGTGAGCTACTGGTCGGGCGCGACGCAGCTTTCGTGACCGAGGGCGACCCGACGTTGTACAGCACGTTCATGCACGTCTCGTCCGCCCTCGCCGCGGAGTTGCCCGGTGCGCCGATTCGCGTCGTCCCCGGCGTTTCGTCGGTGAACGCGGCCGCCGCGGCGGCGGGGGTTCCGCTCGCCGACGGGGAGGAGCGCATCGCGATTCTTCCCGCCCTGTACGACGACGGCGCCCTGCAAGACACCTTGCGCCAATTCGATACGGTCGTCCTGCTCAAGGTCGCGGGACGCTTCGATCGGGTGCTCGACGCGCTCGCGGCGCTCGGCGACTCCCACGCGGCTGTGTTGGTTTCGCGCTGCGGCTGCGCAGACGAGCGCGTCGTCCGAGATGTGGAACAGCTTCGGGGTCAGCGCCTCGACTATTTCTCGACGCTCGTCGTTCGGCGCGTCCGGTGAGGATCCGGTGAACCTCGGCCACGTCTATTTCATCGGGGCAGGACCCGGCGCTCCCGACCTCATGACGGTGCGCGGACAGTCGCTCGTTCGCCAGGCCGACCTCGTCGTCTTCGCAGACTCGCTCGTCGATCCCCGCGTGTGCGAGGTGGCTCGCCCCGGCGCGACGGTGATCGGTAGCTCGGGCTTGACGCTGGAGGAGATGTCGGACCGGATGATCGCGGCCGCTCGGGAGGGGCAGACGGTCGCGAGGCTGCAGAGCGGCGACCCGGCCATCTATGGAGCGCTCCATGAGCAGATCGCGCGGCTCGACGCGGCCGGCGTCCCGTGGACCATCGTGCCGGGCGTCAGCTCCGCATTCGCGGCGGCGGCCGCCCTCGGAGTGGAGCTGACCGTTCCAAGCGTTGCGCAGAGCGTGATCCTGACGCGCATCTCCGGAAGAGCGAGCCCCGTCCCTCCCGGTGAGTCGCTGCGGAGCCTGGCGGCCCATGGTACGAGCCTCGTGCTCTTTCTCAGCATCGCCCACATCTACCGTGTCGTTCGGGAGCTTCTCGCCGGAGGTTATCCGCCCGAGACGCCCGTCGCCGCGGTGTACCGGGTGAGCTGGCCGGACGAGGAGATAGTCCGGGGCACGTTGAAGGACATCCGTGCGAAGGTCCGCGCAGCCAAGTGGACGCGTCAGGCCCTGATTCTCATTGGTCCGGCCCTGGACTCAGACGCGGCGGACGGGCGCCGGTCCCGTCTCTACGCCGGGGACTACACGCATCTGTTTCGCCAGGCCAGGCGGCGTCAGCGCAGTCAGGCCGCGGCTCCGCGTGCCGCCGACGCCAGCAATGGCGACGATCGTCATGGGGCCTGACGCAGCCGGCGTCCCAGGGGCGCCGAACGTCCGCCCGGGGCCGGCGATCTTCGCCGTCAGCCGACGCGGGCTGGAGATCGCTCGTCGGCTCCAGAGATGCCTGGGCGGGGATGTCCGAGCGCCCGGGGCCCTATCTGAGCCGGGGGCAAGCGACCAGCCGCCGACGACCGCTTTCCCGGAAGGCGGCATTCGCGAAGCCGTCGCGGAGGAGTTCGCCGCGGACCGTGCGCTCGTGTGCGTCCTCCCCGTCGGCGCAGTCGTGCGGCTCGTCGCGCCGCTGCTCGTCGACAAGCGCCAGGATCCAGCCGTGATCGCCATAGACGAGGCGGGAGCCCACGTCGTGCCGGTGCTCTCCGAGCACCTGGGCGGCGCGAACGACCTCGCCCGACGGGTGGCCGCGGCGATCGGCGCGCGCCCTGTCATCACGACGGCCGCTGAGGCCCTCGGCTCCATCGCGCTTGACCTGATGGCCGGGCGTTGGGGGTGGACGCTGGAAGACGACGGCGGCATGACACGAGCCAGCGCCGCGGTCATCGACGGCGAGCCGGTCGGCTGCTACCAGGACGCGGGAGACGAGGCGTGGTGGCGCGAGGCGCCGAGAAACATCGTCCGGTACGCCAGCGTGGAGGCCCTGAACGGCGCCCGGCTCTCGGCGCGACTGATCATCAGCGATCGGATTCATCCGCTCGAGGGCGACGGCCCCGCGCTCGTCTTTCGACCGAGGACGCTCTCGGTGGGCGTCGGCTGCGTTCGCGGCGCCACCGCTGAGGAGATCCTCGACCTGATCGGTTCGACTCTGGCGGGCCATCGTCTCGCGGTGAACAGCGTACGCGAGATCGCGACGATCGCCGCCAAGCGCGAGGAGCGCGGGATTCGGGAGGCCGCCGAGCGGCGCGGCCGGCCGCTCCGATTTTTCGAGCCCGCCGAGCTGGCCGCGGCTCCCGCGCCGTCAGGCGTCTCCGCTGTCGTGGCGGAAGCGGTGGGCGCTCCGGCCGTCTGCGAGCCGGCAGCTCTTCTCGCGGCTGGCCCCGGCGCCGAGCTGGTCGCCGCCAAAACACGAACACCGCGCGTGACGGTCGCCGTCGCGCGGGTCCGCGCCAGCACTCGAAACGGGGCGCTGAGCGTTGTCGGAATCGGGCCCGGGGCCGAATCCGAGATGACCGAGCGCGCGCGCCGAACCCTCGAATCGGCCGAGGCGGTCGTCGGGTACGACGGATACCTCGATCTCATTCGCCCGTGGCTTCCGGACGCCACCTATCACGGGAGCCCGATCGGCGCCGAGATCGAGCGCTGCCGCCTCGCCGTCGCGCTGGCTCGCGATGGGCGGCGGGTGGCGCTGGTCTCCAGCGGCGATCCGGGCGTGTATGGGACAGCCGGCATCGTGATCGAGCTGCTGGCGGCGGATGGGGCCGATGACGAGCTGGAGCGGCTAGAGATCGTGCCGGGCGTGTCGGCGGCGAGCACGGCTGCCGCGCTTTTGGGGGCGCCCCTCATGAGCGACTTCGCGACCATCAGTCTCAGCGACCTCATGACCCCACTCGCCGTCATCGAGCGTCGCCTCGAGGCCGCGGCGGCCAGCGACATGGTCATCGCGCTGTACAACCCGGCCAGCCGACGGCGCCGGGCGCCCCTCGAGCGTGCGCACGCGATTCTCCTGCGCCATCGGGACCCGGGCACACCCGTGGGCCTGGTTCGCAACGCCGCGCGTCGGGATCAGCAAATCGAGGTTACAGACCTGGCCCACCTCCTCGATCGTCCGATCGACATGCTCACCATCGTCATCGTCGGAAACAGCGCCACGGTTCGCGCGGGCAGCCGGCTCACCACGCGCCGCGGGTATGCGATTTCATGACTCGGAGACTCGTCATCGCGGGCACATCGAGCGGCGTTGGCAAAACGACCGTCGTGTGTGGCCTGATCTCCGCCTATCGCCAGCGCGGCCTTCACGTCCAACCTTTCAAGGCGGGCCCGGACTACATCGATCCGAGCCACCACACCGCTGCCGCCGGCGTCCCATCCCGTACGCTCGATAGCGTGCTCGTGCCCCACATGAACCTGCGCGCTATCTACAAGCGAGCCGCGCGGTCGGCCGATATCGCCATCGTCGAGGGAGTCATGGGGCTCTTCGACGGCCGGGGCGGGCAGGGCGAGGCCGGCTCGACGGCCCAGATCGCGAAGCTCATCGATGCGCCGGTCGTCGTGGTCATCGACGCGGCGAAGACGTCGCGAACCGCGGGAGCCCTCGCCCTCGGGTGCGTTGCCTTCGATCCGGATCTCAAGGTGGCCGGATTCATTCTCAACCGCGTCGGCAGCGCCGACCATGCGCGATGGGCGGCCGACTCGATTCAGCAGGCGACCGGACTTCCGGTCCTCGGCGCGTTCCCGCGCGACCCGGATCTGTCGATCCCGGAGCGCCACCTGGGGCTCGTCCCGGCTGCGGAAGCATCGCCGGCTCCGGCGTTCTTCGATCGCCTCGCGGCCGCGACCGCGCGCGCGGTCGACCTCGACCGTGTCTGGTCGATTGCCGACGCGCCGGAGCCAGCTCCTGCGGCGGCCAACAGCGCGCGGCTCTATCCGGACGAGCCCCTCGCGCCGCGCACCGCCATCGCGGTCGCGCGAGACCTGGCCTTCAGTTTTTACTACGAGGACGCGCTCGATCTGCTCGCGGCCTGGGGCGCTGAGGTCATCCCATTCAGTCCGTTGTGGGACGATCGCGTGCCGACGGCGGCGCGGGGCGTATATCTGGGCGGCGGGTTCCCTGAGCTCTACGCCGCGCAGCTCGCCGCGAACTCCCCGATGGTCGCGTCGGTTCGCGACGTCGCCGCTCGGGGGCTCCCGATCTACGGTGAATGCGGCGGCCTGATGTATCTGGGGAGGTCGCTCGTCGACCTGGATGGACGGACGCACCCCATGGCGGGCATCGTTCCACTCGACTCGGCCATGCAGTGGCGGCGCGCAGTCCTCGGGTACCGGACCGTCACTGCGTTACGCCCGAGCCCCCTGCTGCCGGTCGGCGCCGAAGTCACGGGGCACGAGTTTCACTACTCGGTTCTGGGTGCTCCCGCCCCACCCGAACGAGCCGCGTATCGAATCGCCGAGCGTGGCGGCGGCCTCGAGGGCTACGCCGTCGACAACGTGCTTGCGTCGTACGTACACGTCCACTTCGCCCACGACGCGGCCATTGCGCGCCGATTCGTGGAGCGCTGCGTCGCGGTCGACGCACCGGTGTGACGTTCGCCAGCCCGGAACGACCCGGATTCGCCGCTCGCGCGCCACGACGCTGAAGTGTCGCATGTCCAGCGTCAGGACCGCGCCGCCGCGGCGATCGGCGCCCGCGATGACCGCGGCGTCGGCGAAGCCGAGCGGGATGTCTCGGTACCGCTCCGCATCCAGGGACTCGAGCGCCGGCGGACCCTTGGCCTCGAGGTAGGCCTCGAGCGCCTCGCGGACGATCTCAGCCTGGGGCGGACCCGACCGCCGAGAAGCGGCGCGCAGGCTCTCGTGCAGAAGGTCCGGGATGTACAGAGTGGTTTTTCTCATCGTGGTTCAGGCTATCTATGTCGCGCTCTTCAATCTCGCCTCGGCGACCTCGGCGTCGCGAACCGCTCCGGGCGAATCTCCCGAAGCGCCGGGTTGTGTTGGTCCCGATGCGAAAGGATGGGGTCTGCGATCGGCCATGCCACCGCGAGATCCGGATCGTCCCAGCGAACGGCCTGCATGTCGGACCCGTCGTAATAGGCCGTCACCTGATAGACGTAGTCGGCCTCGCTGCTCAGCACGCAGAAGCCGTGGGCGACCGCGCGCGGGAGAAAGAGCTTGAGCCGGTTCGTCTCGCCGAGGATGAACGTTTCGACCGCTCCGAACGTCGGTGAATCTGCGCGAATATCGGCCACCGCGGTGAAGACCTCCCCGCGCGGCACGTAGATCAGCTTCTCCCAGTTCTCGGCGTGCAGCCCGCGGAGCGCCCCCCGCCGGGATCGCGAATGGTTTTCCTGCACGAAGCACGGCGCCTGTCCCAGGGCGTCAACGAGCTCGTTCAAGCGGAATGACTCCCGGAAAAACCCGCGATCGTCCGCGAAGGTCGGGCGTTCGATAATGAGTAGGCCATCGATGGCGCAGCGCCGAATTGCCATATGCCTCCCGAGCCACGCGGGGAAACGGTTCGAGGCTCATTGCGAACGGGTCACATTTGGCTGTTATACCGTGCCGCTCCGGGCCGCTGGTAGAATCGCCTATGACCTCCCCGGATGCCCAGGGGTCCGCGCAGCTGATCGGCCATCAGTGGGCTCTCGACGCGCTGGCGCGCGCTATCAAGACTTCCTCCCTGGCCCATGCCTACCTGCTGACCGGACCTGAGCACGTCGGCAAACTCGCGACGGCGATGGCGATCGCCCGTCTCCTCCTGTGTCCTTCGAATCCGGCGTGCGGCACCTGCCGCCACTGCCGACATGCCGCCCGCGGCGCGCATCCCGACATGCGCATCCTGGCGCTGCCCACCGACCGGAAGACCATACCCATCAAAGACGTCCACGAATTTCTCCACGGCATCGCCCTCAAACCCCTCGAGGCGACTCGGAAGGTGTACCTGATTCCAGATGCGGAGAACCTCGCGGAAGACGGAGCCACGGCGCTTCTGAAGACGATCGAAGAGCCGCCCGCCGGCGTGACGCTCCTGCTCACCGCCGCTGATCCGTCCGCCCTCCTCCCCACGGTTGTATCTCGGTGCCAGGTCATCACCCTCCACCGCGTTCCGCCCGCCGTGATCGCGGAGCATCTCATCAGCGGGCGCGGGATCGATGCTGACCGGGCGCAATCCGCCGCATCCGAGAGCGGCGGGCTGCCCGGTTGGGCGATCCTCGCGGTGGACCGTCCGGAGATCCTGGAGGATCGCGTTCGGTGCGCGCGGGAGCTTCGCGGCGCCCTGGATGGCGACGTCCTGAGCCGCATCCGGTATGCCGACGAGCTTTCGGAGCAATGGAGCAGCCATCCAGAGAACGTGCGCAACGTACTCGAGATCTGGGCGGAGGTATGGGAGGCCGCGCTCCTCGTTCAACACGGGTTTCAGGGCACTCGATGCGCCTCGGCCATCCGTCGAGAGGCGGTGATGATTTCCGAACGTCTGGACGCGAGCACGGTGCGCCGGGCTTTGGCGCGCACGCTTGATGTCGAGGACGGTCTCAATCACAACGCGAACCCACGGCTCGCGCTCGAGGCCTACATGATGGGACTCCCGCGCCCCGCCGGGTCTGGCCTCGACTGAGACTGCCGGTGCACGAGCCCGCTGCGCTCGATTTTGTTGGGGTTCGACGGGGTCGAAGCGGGCGAGTCCTGTTTGTGGACGCCGGCGGTCTGACCCTGGCGCCGGGCACCGTCGTGGTGGTGGAATCGACCGGGCCCACGGGCGAGTCCTACGTCTGGCTCGCAACCGTCGTCATCGGGAGCGGCCAAGCCCGGGTTGAGCAGCCGCCGCCACGAGTGGGACGCGCGCTCCGTGTCGCCGAGGCCGCGGACGCGATCACGCTCGGCAGGGAAGCGGCGGCGGCTCTCGATGCCAGCCTCATCGCGGCCTCCGTCCTCGACACACTTGGCGCTGGCGTGTGCCTCCTCGATGCGCGTTTGTCTCCCGACGCGGCCGTCCTCACGCTCACTCTCGACCGCGAACCACCCGACGCCGAGCGCCTGGCCCAGACCCTCATCGATCGCTTTGGGCGCATGGTGCGGCTCGAGCGCGTAGACGTGGAGGGGGTTCGGAGGCTGCTGCACGGAGTGGACGACGCTCTCCTTCCGGAGGGCGGAGATCGCTGGCTTGTCGATCCCGGGAGCGGACGCCAGGCGCCCATCGTGGAGCCGCCTCATCGGCTCACCGCGACGGATCTCATCCGCGATCACGTTCCGCCCGTCCCAGCTCGTCGGCGTGCCGATTCGTCTGATCGCTGAGCGCCGCACCGGCATCCAACCGTCGTGGTAAGGTAGATGCCCAGCGCAGACGGGAGGGGGATGTGATGCTGACGCCCGAAGAGAACGCACGCTTGACCCAGGTCGGCCCGGGGACGCCGATGGGGGCGCTTCTTCGCCGCTATTGGCATCCGGTCGCCACGACGGCCGAGCTGGACCGCGAGCCGGTCATGAGCGTCCGTCTGTTGGGCGAGGACCTGGCCCTCTATCGAAGCGATGATGGCGCGCTCGGTCTGGTGCGCGCTCGGTGCGCCCATCGCGGCGCGTCGCTGGCGTATGGCATCCCCGAGGAAAACGGCATTCGTTGTCCGTACCATGGGTGGCTCTACGATCGGGAGGGTCGCTGCATCGAGCAGCCGTCGGAGCCGTCGGTCCTCCCGCTCCGCATTCCCGGCTACCCGGTGAAGGCGCTCGGCGGCCTCGTCTGGGCCTACCTCGGACCTGAGCCGGCGCCCCTTCTTCCCCGCTGGGACCTGCTGGTCCGAGAAGACCTGGTTCGAACGATTGGCGTGACTCGCCTGCCGTGCAACTGGCTTCAGCCCATGGAGAACTCCATGGACCCCATGCACTTCGAGCACCTGCACAACCGATATGGACGGTTCGTTCTCCGACGGCAGGGCAAGCCGACGATGCCAGAGATGCCCAAGACCGCGAAAATCGACTTCGAGGTGTTCGAATTCGGCATCATCAAGCGCCGGTTGATGGAGGGCCAGACTGAAGAGGCGGACGACTGGCGGATCGGCCATCCGGTCCTGTTCCCAAACATCCTGACCCTGACGGACGTGGGACGTCCATCGTTCCAGATACGGGTCCCCGTCGACGATGCGAATACGCTGCACTTCTGGTATTTGACCACGACCAGGGAAGCCGGCGCGCCTCCGCAGGAGACGATCCCGGTTTCGGAGTTTCCCTACCAGGACGATGATGGGCGCTTGATCGTGGAGACCACGAAGGGGCAGGACATGATGGCCTGGATCACCCAGGGCGCCATCTCCGATCGATCCACCGAGCACCCGGTCACGTCGGACCGGGGCGTCTTGCTCTACCGCAAGCTGTTGCTGGAGAACATCGAGAAGGTGGCGCAGGGCCAGGACCCGCTCGGGGTGATCCGAGACCCGGAAGTGAACGAACCGATGATCGTGATCGAGCGCGAGCACACCGTCGGTCGTGTGCCCGGCAGCGGTCTCGCGGACGTGGCCCGTCCGCTGGCCGGCGCGGCTCGCTGAGACGACGGCTCACCGCGTTCGGCGCGCGCGCCAGGGCGCGGTGAAGCTCAGGACCAGGAGCACGATCGCGACGGCGCCCAGCCCGATCGCTGCCAGCCAGCCAGCGGCGAGAGGTGGCCCACTGGTCGGGCTCGTGAACTGATCCGAGGGCGGTCTCCGCGTCGTTTCATTCGTGGTCGCCGACGTCGGGGGGCCCATCGCGGGCGGCTCCCGGGGCGCCGCGGCGCCCCTGCTCGCGCGGGAATCCGGGTTGGCATCGACCACGCCGTCGGCGGCGCCGGCTGGCGGCGGCGCTCCGGACGCCGACCGTTGGGACTGGATCTTGGCTGCCGCGGGCGCCTGATCGCCTGCCCCGGCGGGAGTCGGGGCCAACGCCGCGCCGCTCCCGGCGGCGCTTGGAGACGAGCCGGATGCCGCTCCGCCGCCAGGGTACCCGAAGCGCGCGGTTGGCGGCGCCCCCGGCATCCCGGTCTCGGAAATGATGGCGACGATCATGAGCGCCGCCGCGAGACCGCTGAGCGCTCGAAGGAGGCCGCGAGGAAGCGCCCCGCCGGCTCTCTCCAGGCCGGGGGGCTCTGCGCGGTCGTCATCGGACGGGAGCTTGAAGGAGCGCGGCGCCGCGGCGGGTGGGACCGCGCGGAGGAGCGCAACGGTTTGTCGCAGCTCGCGAAGCTCTTTCTTGCACCGTTCGCACTGCGCAAGGTGCGATTCGACCTGGGAAAGCTCGTCGGGTGGCAAGGCCGCGTCGATGAGAGCGGAGAGCTGTTCCGTCGTCGCGTGGTCAGCGTCCACTCGTCTTCCCCCGTTGCGTAGAGCGGCGGGTCCGGCGCATACGCCAACGATGCCGACCCATAAGCAGACGGTCGCGGGTGTTCAAAGGTTCCCTTCCATGCTCAGGACGTCCCGCACGCGAGCGCGACCGCGCGCCAAACGGGACCGAATCGTGCCCACTGCGCAGCCGAGAGCTTCCGCTGACTCTTCGTAGGAGAATCCTTGAACGTCGACCAATTCGATGGCGAGGCGCTGCTCATCCGGAAGCGCGGCGAGCGCCCGTTCGATCGCGGCGCGCGTCTCGTGGGTCAGGGCGACCCCTTCGGGGTCTGGGCTACTACCGTCAGTCCACGGCTCCGCGTCAGATGCTTCCAGCAGACCGTCAAGAGACAGGGCGGGGCGCCGGCGCGCCGATCGATGGAGATCGTAGCAGGCGTTTACGACGATTCGCACGAGCCAGGCCCGGAACGATCCCCCGCGGAACCGGGAGATCGATCGGAACGCATCGAGAAACGCCTCCTGCGTGGCGTCCGCGGCGTCATCCGGATGCCCCGTCGTTCGCAGAGCCACCGCGAAGGCAATGTCCTGGTAGGCCTCGACGAGGCGATTGAAGGCGTCGACGTCGCCTTGCCGCGCCGCGCGAATCCACCGCTCCTCGCTCAAGACAACGAGCGGGTTGTTCACCGTCCTCCCGGGCGCGAGACGCGCGCGCCACCTGCGACCATGGGCCGAGCGACCGCCAGTCACAACCTGCGCTCAGTTCATGCATTTTGGCGCTGGCTATCGCCGGATATGATGTTAACGAGCGATGATAAACGTGAAGACTCAA
Organism: Chloroflexota bacterium; assembly: GCA_035652535.1. Taxonomy (NCBI): domain Bacteria; kingdom Bacillati; phylum Chloroflexota; species Chloroflexota bacterium. Next base: position 79,560 of record DASRDP010000082.1, on the reverse strand, counting down.
TGGCGAGTCGCGCAGACCGAGCATAGATCGGATGCGCAGAGCGGAAGGAGCTGAAAGGCGCCGATGGCGCGAGGCGAAACGGAGATACATTCCAGGGCCGAGGGTCCGGGATCATCGCCGCCACCCGATAGCGACAAGCCGAACGCAACGCGTCCGCAGAACCCGCAAGACACATCGTATGGCCGCATCACCGCCAACGACGACGGGGTGCCGGAGAGGTTCTCGAAGGTCGGAACGGCGCCTTCTCCCTGCTGTTCTGACGGCGAGGGCCTTGAAGCGAGGATTCTCGCTCTTGGACCTTGGGCGACGGATCTGGATCTGGCCTGGACCATAGCGGAAGACGGGTTCGACGCGGCCCGCGAGGAGAGCATCGAATCCCGTCTCGCGATCTCCAACGGGTTTATTGGCGTTCGCGGGTCCGTCGAAGAGCCCACCGCCGAGTCGAACCCACGCACCTACATCGCCGGCCTGTACGATGTCTTGCCGGCCGCGCGCCCCATCGAGGCGCTCGTCCCGGGGCCGGGCTGGATGCGTCTCCAGGTCTGGGCCGATGGCGGACCGATTCAGATCGATCGCGGCGAGCCGCTGAATCACCGTCGCGTCATCGACCTCAGCCGCGGTGTACTGTGGCGGGAGTGGAGCCAACGCGATCCGCATGGCCGGATCATCGTCGTTCGAACGGGGCGCCTGGTGTCATTCGCGGACCGTGGACTCGCGGTTCAGGTGGCAGAGGTGCAGCCAAAGCAGCCAACCAGCCTGGCGCTGCGCGCATGGATAGAGCTGCCCCAGTGGATGGACCTGCTCCATGCTGGGTCCAACATCCTGGTCTGGCGCACGCAGAACGCGGGTCAAGTGCTTGCGGTCGCGCACGACGCGCGTTTGCACGCAGGCGGGCAATCTCCTGCAGGCGGTCGTCCATCTCGCTCATTCGCGGGTGCGTGGGAGTGGCAATCGACGGAGCCCGCGCGGTTCTCGCGTTTCGTCGCCTTCGTGCGAGGCGATGGGCTCGACGACGCGAGTCCGCGTGCCCTCGAGCTGCTCAGGAAGGCGCGTCGCAATGGAATTCATCGCGTGTTCGACGAGCACGTGCGCGCGTGGAGCGAGCGATGGGCCGCGAGCGACGTGGTCGTCGAGGGGGATTTGGATGCCCAACGCGCCCTTCGGTTTGCCATCTATCACCTCAACAGCGCGGCGAACCCAGACGATCCGCGCGTATCCGTCGGCGCGCGGGCGCTGACGGGCGAGGCCTACTGGGGCCACGTCTTCTGGGACACTGAGATCTTCACCGGCCCCTTCTACACGCTGACCTGGCCGGAGGCGGCGCGGGCGATGTTGATGTACCGCTACCACACGCTTCCCGCCGCACGGGCAAAGGCCGCTCGGCTCGGATATCGGGGGGCCCTCTACGCGTGGGAGTCGGCATCAAGCGGGGACGAGACGGCGCCGGCAGAGGTCGTCGGCCCGGACGGGCGCGTCGTGCCCATCAACACCGGCGTCCTGGAACAACACATCAGCGCGGACGTCGCATATGCGTGCTGGCAGTACTGGCAGGCGACCGAGGACGTTCCGTTCTTGCTCGAGGCCGGCGCGGAGATCATCCTGGAAACCGCGCGCTTCTGGGTCAGCCGGGCGCAGCGGGAGCCGGACGGTCGCTGTCACATTCGCGGCGTAACCGGCCCCGACGAGTACCACGAGAATGTCGACGACAGCGCGTACACCAACCTTATGGCCCAGTGGAACATCGAGCGCGCCGTCGACACGGTGAAATTGGTGGAGGATCGCTGGCCGGATGCGTGGCGGCCGCTGCGCAAGCGGCTCGGGGTGACGCAGCGCGAGATCGACCACTGGCGCGAGGTTGCCCGCGATATTGTGACGGGCCTCGACGCCGGTGGCCCGGTAGTCGAGCAGTTCGCCGGCTATTTTGGGCTCGAGCCGGTCGATCTCGCGGTCTATTCACCGCGCTCGCAACCCCTGGACATCCTATTGGGGCCCGAGCGCACACGCCGCTCGCAGGTCATCAAGCAGGCCGATGTCGTCATGCTGGAAGCGCTGCTCCGGGAGCGCTTCACCGCGGCGCAGGTGGAGGCCGGCTTTGATTACTACGAGCCGCAATGCGGGCATGGGAGCTCGCTGTCGCCAGCCATTCACGCTCTCGTGGCAGCCCGTCTGGGCCGCACTGCCTTGGCGCTCCGCTATTTTCGGCAGGCCGCCGCGATCGACATCGATGACACGATGGGGAACGCCGCGCTGGGCATTCACATTGGCACGCATGGCGGGCTCTGGCAGGCGGCGGTTCTTGGCTTTGGCGGCCTCTCCATGGCTCCGGATGGGCTTCGCTTCACCCCGCACCTGCCGGACGAGTGGGGCGCCCTGGCGTACTCGGTACAGTGGCGTGGACGGCGGCTGCGGGTGCGTATCGCGGCGAAGCCGCGAAGGATCACGGTGCAGCTGCTCAGCGGCGAACCGATGGCTGTCGGCACGACGGGCGACCCGACCCGACTCGCCGCCGGCGAAACGTGGACCGGTCCGTGGGGGGAGGAGCCGCGGCGTGGCCAGGCGACAGGCCCGGGCAAAGTCCGGCGATCGTCCCGAAGGCCCGCGCTCGCGCGATAGGCCCCCGCTCGAGAGGTTGCGCCAGAGGCCCGATCGCCCCCGTACCCCGCGCCAGGGGAGACGACGAACGCGAGGCACGAGGTTTCGCACGCGGCAGCCTTCTGTCTCCGGTGCGCCGCGCCATGCCGCGCGCAGACTGGGGTACACTCAGGGCGCTCCGAACCCAGCGGGATCCCCGGGGGACGATCGCGAATGATAGCCCGATGGTGGATTCCCCCGCTGGTACTCGTGGTCGTCCTGTACCTCGCCCGCGAGGTCCTGGCCCCCTTCGTCATCGCGGCAGTCCTCGCCTACGTGTTCAGTCCGATCGTCAGCGAGATCTCGGAGCGCCTCAAGCTGCCGCGCATCGTGGTCGTGGCTGCCGTCTACGTCATTCTGCTGACGGTCGTGGGCCTGGGCGCGTGGCTGCTGGGGGCTCGACTGATCCGCGAGGTTCGTCTTCTCGGTCGAGCAGGCCCGGATCTGGTCGACGCGGCCTACGTGCGCCTTCTCGGGACGGAAACGTTTCGGCTCGCCGGCCAGCGCATCGACGCCCACGTCCTGGCGGACTGGACGAACAGCCGGATTTCCGACGTGGTGGCTGCGCCGGCCGATGCGCTCCGGGTAGCAGAGCGCGCCCTCGACACTGTTCTCAAGATGTTTCTGTCGCTTATCGCGCTCTTCTACTTGCTTCTTGACGGTCATCGACTGGGGCCATACCTCTTGCGCTTCGTCGCCGAGAGCAGACGAGCGCGCGTCCAGGAGGTCGGGCGCCACGTGCACAATACCCTCAGCCAGTACATCCGTGGCCAGCTCTTTCTCATTGTGCTCATGTCCGTCGTGACGTACCTCGTATTGTCGTCGCTCTTTCGCCTGCCGTTCGCGCTGCCCATTGCGATCTTGACCGGTGTCCTCGAAGTCATTCCGCTGCTGGGACCCATTACTGCGGGAGCGACGGCGGCCATGGTCGCGCTGGTTCAAGGCGGGACCCAGCTCATGATCTGGGTCATCGTGGCCTACATCGTCTTGCGCCAGGCGGAAGACCAGCTGATCATGCCGATCGTCGTCGGGCGCGCGGTCGACCTTCACCCCCTCGTCACCATCTTCGCCGTGCTGACGGGGGCGGCGACCGCGGGAGCCCTGGGCGCCATTCTGGCGGTCCCCATCGCGGCGGCCATTCGCATCATTCTGGACGACATCGTCGCAGAATCGCAGGCTGCCGACGCCGAGCCAGCGGAGGAACCGGACACGCGGCAGCTCCCGCTTCCCACCCCCGAGAGGCTGCCGCCCGCCGCGGACTAGCAGGCGCCGCGGCATGCGGTCCCGCGAACGGCGGCGACGCGTTTTGCTACACTGGCTTGACGGGCCTGGTCCAAGGAGTCACATGCCGGCGGCGCCGGTGCGCCGCATCCCGCTGAATCCGTGCAGCCTCAGTCGGAGAAGTGCACATGGAATCGACAGCGGCCATCGCCGACAACCCGCGATGGTCGGAAGCGCTCGCGGCGGTTGGCCTGGGCGACGGTGCGCCCGCGCCGGCGCCCGACCTGACCCTCTTTTTCGCCAGCCCCGCCTATGAAGATCTCGAGACGCTCGTGGCACAAGCGTATCGACGGAGCGCGGCCTCCGTGCTCATTGGGTGCTCTGGCCAGGGAATCATCGGCCCGAATCGCGAGGTAGAGGGCCAAGAAGCGCTCTCCGTCCTGCACGTGCAGCTCCCGGGCGCCGAGCTGCACCCGAGACACATCACGCCCGACGAACTGGCGCGCCTTCGTGGCCCGGAGGACTGGCTCCGCTGGGCCGGCGTTCCGGTAGAGAGCCTCAACGCGTGGATCGTGCTCGCCGACCCGTTCACGTTCGATGTCGAGGCGTTGATCGACGGGCTCACGAGCGCGTACCCGCGAGCGACGATAGCCGGTGGGCTGGCGTCCGGTCTGGCATCTGAGCACGGCACGCATCTGTTTCTCAACGGCGCGCACTATGGCGATGGCGCCGTGATCTTAGGCATTGGGGGCGCCTACACGGTGCGATCCGTGGTGGCGCAGGGCGCCGCGCCGATCGGCGAGCCATGGACCATTACGTCCGTGGATCGAAACATCGTGCGCAAGATCGGTAACCGGCCTGCCCTCGAAGTGCTGCGCGAAACGCTCAACGCCTTGTCCGAGGAGGAGCGCGGGCGCGCCGCCCGCAACCTGCTGGTCGGACTCGCCATGAACGAGTACCGGGAGCGATTCGAACAGGGGGATTTCCTGATACGGAACCTGCTGGGAGTCGACCCAGAATCCGGCGCTATGGCCATTGGAGCGATGCCCGAGGTCGGGCAAACGATCCAGTTCCAGATTCGCGACGCCAAGGCGGCGGACTTCGATCTCAAGAGGCAGCTCCTGCAAACCCGGCAGGCTGTCGATCCAGATCTCATCGCCGGCGCATTGCTGTGCACCTGCAATGGACGCGGCGTGGGGCTTTTTGGCAGCCCGGACCACGATGCGCGGGCCGTGGCCGCGGAATTCGGGCCCGTGCCCATCGCCGGCTTCTTCTGTAACGGAGAGATCGGGCCGGTGGGCGGCCGTACGTACTTGCACGGGTTCACGGCGAGCCTCGCCCTCTTCGTTCCCCGCGACGCTACGCCGTCACCTCGGAGATTCGTACCTCGCGACCCTCGTCCGACGCGCGGTGGATCGCGTCCATGACGCGCTGAACGGCGAGTCCGTCGGAAAAGGTCGGGAAGGGCCGCCCGTCACGGCCGTTGATCCGGTCGACGACTCGCTGGGCCAGCTCGACGAAGGGGCCAAGACGCGGGTCCTCGAGCCGTCCCTGGTCCTCTGCCTCCGGCGCAACCTCCTCAGAGCCGCTGTCGGCGCCGCGGTAGAGTTTGGTCCCTTCCAGGGTCAGCACGCCTTGGCTCCCGAAGATTTCGGTTCGCCGATAGCCGCCGGGTGCGCACACGCTCAAGTCGATGCGGCCAAAGATGCCGCGTTCGAGTCGAAGCGAAACGCTGGCCGTGTCGTCCGCGGTCACCCGCTCGTGTCCGCCGCCGTCGTCACGCGGCCGCTCCGCCCGGACCGCGCGCAGGTCCGCAGTCACCGACGCGATCGGGCCGAGCCAAAGGCGAACCGCGTCGATGTAGTGGGACCCGATCGCCTGGAGGAGTCCACCGCCCCGCGCGCGGTCGAAAAACCAACCGTAGGGCTGGTCGACTCGGGCATGGACCAGGTCCGCGACGCGGACGAGGATCGGTTCGCCGATGGCTCCCGCTGCCAGCAAGCGTGTCAGCGCCGCGCGCGCCGGGATGTACCGGAACTCGAAGTCGATCGCGTGGACCAGGCCCGAGCGCTCGGCCTTGCGGAGCATCTCGTTCGCCTCGTCCGCGTTCATGGCCATTGGCTTCTCGCACAGCACGTGGGCGCCGGCTTCGAGAGCTGCCAACGTCATCTCGCGGTGCAGGTAGGGCGGCGCGGTGATGCTCACGAGGTCGAGCGGAACCGAGCGCAGCATGGCGCGATAGTCGTCAAATGCGTGAGGAAGTCGAAACTCCTGTGCAACCGCCTGCGCCCGCTGGATGCGGCTGCTGGCCACGGCTACCAGTTCGGCGCCGTCGACGCAACGGAAGCCCGGCGCCTGGACGGCCGCGCCGAATCCTGTTCCGATGATTCCCACGCGGACGGCGCACATCGCAAGGCTCTCCTACGGGTGTATCGGCGGGGTCGTCCGCGATTATAAGCGCAGTCGCCGGACCCCCGCGTCTCAGGAGAGGGGGATCTCGACCTCCTCGTATTCGCGGTCGACTCTGTCGGCGGCGCGCACCCACATCCGCCCCTCGGATGGCGCGAAGACCGTGCTGTAGACGGTGCACGGGTTGAGGATCGTGCAGTACTCGTTGGCGTCCGGGCTCCAGCGGGTGATGTCCGTCAGGAACTCGCGCGCGCGGGCGGCGTCGAATCCGTTGGGGACCGCTGACCTGCACAAGTCGTGGAGGCGCATGAATCGCTGGCTGGAGCTGAAGAAGGGGGCCTTCGTGGACCGCGGGGCCAGGTCTGGATGGGCGAAGTGGTTCGTCGCCACGATCCAGTCGTGCTCTGGGTGGCGGACGGCCAGCCGGCGCGCAGTGAATTCCACGACGGCCGCGGCTCGGTCGCTGGCCGACCCGACCAGCACGTTGTTGCCCTGCGTCCGGCGAGTCCGTCGCATCAGGTCGACCGCTTCGTCCACCGTGGTCGCCTGCTCGACGATGCTCCGGTACAGAAATGGAGCGGGCGTGGCGAAGGGCGTGTTGCGCAACGTGGGCACGGATAGCGAGCCCACAACAACGCCGCGGCAGCTCATGGCGGTGACCGTGCCCACGAATCCGGGCCAGCCCACGGCCACGAAGCTCTGGCGATCCGTCGGAGCGAACTCTGTGACGGTCAGGTGCTCTTTCATGAACCGCGTGGCTGCCCAGGGGTCATCGCCGGCGGCGCTCTCGACAAAGTAATCGAGGTTGCGCCCGCACACGAGGGCGCCGCCGCTCGCGCCAGACGGCAACACCGCGAACGTCGAACAGCCGAGTCGACCGAAAAGCGTGCCGAGGAGACGAAGATTCGCCAGCACATCGTCGAAGGAATTGACGAGCACGATGTCGGCGTAGGGGACATCCGCCGCGTGGGCGACGCCCCGCATCTCTTCCCGGTATCGCGGAGCGATTTGGCTCGCCATAATCCCGGCGACCGTGCGCACGGCCCGACGGATCCCCCAGCCCGCGACGCCTGGCTGACCGTACAAGACGTGGTGGTACACCGCGTCGATGAGGCTCCGAATCTCATCGCGCAGAAGCTCTCCGTGCTGGAGACCCATCTCGCGCGGCGATCCAGCCACGCGAAGCTGGAGAAACCCATCGCGGCGCAGCGCCGTGTCGCTCGGCAGAATGGCCGAACGGCTGCTACGGTCCCGGCCGCCAACATCAAGCGTGGAGAATGGCGGATTCGATGTCTCCATGGCTTCTTGCAGCGTACCGCACAACACGAGAGCGCGACCAATTCATCCGCCTCGGCAACTCTGGAGTGAGCCCGTCTATCGCTCGGCCGTCGGTCGCGGGATGGCATCCCAGGCGGCGCGCGCCCGGCGGCGCAGGTCTTCCAGCGACCCGCTGTTGTCCAGCACCACGTCCGCCCGCCGCACCTTGTCCGACTCGGGGTTCTGCGCGTCCACGCGGCGTTCGGCCTCGTCGCGCGCCATGTGTCGAGTCTTCACCAGACGATTGATCCGCTCAGACCGGGGCGCGGTCACGACCCACACGGCATCGACGACGTCGACGAGTGGTCCTTCCAGGAGTTTGATCGCCTCAATTACGACCACCGGCGCGGCGCTCCGGGCGGCGCGTTCCAGGATCCGACGTCGTGTCGCGGGGTGAAGGATGGCTTCGAGGTCGGCGAGCGCCGATCTATCGGCGAAGACGATCCGCCCGAGGGCGGCGCGGTCGATGCTTCCATCGGGACGCTGCACTCCTGGCCCAAATCGCGCGACAACCGCCGAGCGCTCGGGATCCCCTTCCAACGTCTCGTGGGCCACGCGGTCGGCGTCGATGACTTCGGCTCCCCACTCCGCCAGCATGGCCGCGACGGCGCTCTTCCCGCTTGCGATGTTGCCGGTGAGCCCGATGACGAAATGCTCCAAGGCCGCGGCTCTCCTCTCAGGTGGTCCCGCCAGCGTCGGCGAGGTAGCGGAACACCGTGGTATAGTGCGTACACGGAACGTTATGGAAAACGGTAATGGTTCGTTTCAAGCCACTCAGTGACAACTCGATCCTGATCAAATCTCCGCGCGAGATCCAGATGATGCAGGAGTCCGGACGGCGGCTCCGCCTTCTGATGAAGGACCTCGTCGCCTTCGCCAAGCCGGGCGTGACGGCGAAGCAGATCGACGAGTACGCGGGGCAGAAGTGCCGCGAGTACGAGCTGAAATCCGGCGCGTACGGGTATGGTGACCCCTCAAATCGCTTCCCCGGCTACATTTGCGTATCCATTAATGAGGTCGTGGTACACGGGATCCCCGGGCCGCGCCGACTCAAGGACGGCGATATCGTCTCGCTGGACGTTGCGTGCAGCCACAAGGGGTATTTCGCCGATACCTGCGTCACGCTTCCCATGGGAACGATCAGTGAGGAGAAGCAGCACCTCCTCGAGGTGTGCCGCGACGCGCTGTACGCCGGCATTGCCGAGGCCAGGCCGGGGAATCGCCTTTCGGACGTGTCCCACGCGATCCAGGAGCACGCGGAAGCGCACGGGATGAACGTGGTGCGCGACTTCGTAGGCCACGGAATCGGCCGAGCAATGCACGAACCGCCTCAAGTGCCCCACTGGGGCCCGCCCGGCCGCGGGCCGCTCCTTCGCCCGGGTATGGTCATTTGCATCGAGCCGCAAATCACGCTGGGCTCACCCCAGGTCAAGTTCCTGCCCGATGGCTGGACGGCCGTTACGGTCGACGGCTCGCTCTCGGCGCACTTCGAGCACACGGTCGCGATCACCGAGAACGGACCCAAGGTCCTCACCGACTGGGGCCTGAACTAGCCAGGTCCGTGCGCCCGACGACAATCTGTTCAGACGGTAGGATGCGTCGCGCGTCATCGGGCGGTGTGTGCTTTAGTGCAATTCCCATGCGTGGATGCCATCAGCCTCGTGGGTGGGTTCCGAAAGAGCGGAGCCATACGCGGTGACGTTGAGCCCCGGTCCAGCGATTCTCCGAACCCGGCGGGAGGACGTACGATCGTCCTCATCTCTTGGATTTGGCGAGCTTCGAAGCACCGCGGGCCACGCGTGCGCAATGGATCGAGCTCCGCCAGCCACGTGTCCGAGCACTGCTGGTCGCGGCGCCAGCGCCGCCGGTGATGGGAAGAGGCCGGTCAGCTCGCAGCGGAGACGCGACTTCGCGATCGCCTCGTCACGGCCGCAACGGACGCCGCAATGACCGGGATGGCAAGAATTGCCCCGCGCAGTGCACTCGTGGCCCTGGGATCGGGCGGCCGGTCATGTTCCGCCCCTTCTGAGCCAGCGATCACCTGCCGCAGCAGACTGTCCGCGGCAGGAGAGACGGCAAACCACTGGTTCTGGAGCGCATTGCCACCGGCGTCGGCCAGGGCGCGCGCCACGCCGTCCTCCTGGACGAACGAGGTGCCGTCCCCGCCCGGATAGTACCGGAGCCGATCGAAGTAGCTCCCGGGCGTCCACGCCCGTGTGATCAGATACGAGGGGGACGGAGGCGATTTTCGTCCGCGAACCAGATACTGTCGCGAACCGTCGATGGCCGCCATCTGCCCATACGGGAAGGTGCCTTCGCGGTATGCTTTCTCAGTCATTTCGTCTGGGGGCCGCCATGCCGCACGCCTCGGGTCGCGCCATTGATGCCGACGGGCACATCTATGAGGACGTCGACGCGCTGAGGGAGCGCATCCGTCACTACGCTCCGGCGTACGACGGTCCGGCTGTCTACGGGATGTTCCCGTCTCTCGACGGATTTCCGCGTGGGGGTGGGCGCGGGAAGACCATCGCGACGAGCCCGGAGCGATGGCTCGAATTCCTCGATCGAGCCCACCTGGATGAGACCGTGCTGTACCCCACGGGCGGACTCTCCATCGGATTGGTGCAGAATCGCGAGTGGGCCACGGTGCTGGCGAAGGCCTACAACGACTGGATTTCCGACACGTACGTGCGCGCCTCGCCGCGCTTCCACAGCCTCGCGCTCCTACCCGTCCAGGACATCCCAGCCGCTGTGGACGAGCTGCGTCGAGCGGTCACCAAGCTTGGCCTCGCGGGAGGGCTCCTCCCCGCCGTCCACGTCGTGGGGCGGCCACTGGGCGACGAATGGTTCGATCCCATCTACGCCGAGGCGCAGCGGCTGGGGTGCGCCCTCGCTGTCCACGGCGCGCCCAGCCGCGGACTTGGATTTGATTATTTCGACAATATGATCAAGACCCACGCGCTCTCCCACCCCGTCTCACAGATCATTCAGCTCACGAGCTTTGTGCTGGATGGAGCGCTCGAGCGATTTCCCGATCTCCGCGTCGCGTTTCTCGAAGCGGGGTCGGGGTGGATGCTGTATATGATGGACCGCCTGGACTACGAGTGGGAGGGGGCGTACCGTGCGCAGGCTGAAGCCCGCGGCGTGCGCCGCGCACCGAGCGACTACATCGCCAGGGGAAACGTCTACGTCTCCTGCGAGCTCGATGAGGCGTCCTTGCCGCTGGTCGTTCAGCGATTTCCCGCTGGGCGTATCCTCTTTCCCTCCGACTATCCACACGAGAAGCCGGATTCTTCCATCATCCACGAGATCGACGAGTTCTGGGAGCGGACCGACCTGACGGAAGAGATGAAGCACAGCATCGCCGTCGACAGCGCAGTGTCCTTCTATCGACTCGACCCCCGCTAATCCGATGGCGGGGTCACAGGGGAGGTATGGGTGAATCGATCCGGAGTCCGATGGTCCGTCAACCGCGCAGGCGCCCTGGCCGTCGTCGCGCTGGCCCTGCTCGCATGCACACCGGCGAACCGCGCCGCCCCAACCGGATCGGCGGCCTCGCCGGCCCCGGCGAACGTCACTCCGAACCCGACGGCCGCGGCGGCCTTCTATCAGGGAAAGACCGTTCACCTGATTGTCGGGTTCACGGCTGGTGGCGGATTCGACACCCTTGGCCGCCTCGTTGCGCGCCACCTGGGCTCTCACATCCCGGGCAACCCGACGATCGTGGTCGACAACATGCCCGGTGCGAGCGGTCTGGTGGCTGCCAATTATGTCTATAGCGCGGCGCCGAAGGATGGGACGGTCATCGCCGTGTTCTCCGAGCCCGGGCTCCAGGGGCAGCTCCTCAAGGCGGACGGCGTGCAGTTCGACGCGCGCAATTTCAACTGGCTCGGCAGCACGCAGGTGCAGACGAATCTCTGTATCGCCCGGACGGACTCCGGTATCACCAATTTTCAGCAGCTACTGCAGCCGGGCGGGTCGCAGCTTATCGTCGGCACGACGGGGCCGGGGTCGAACATCCACGATTTCCCCGCCGCGCTCCGTGGGGCGCTGAACGCCAACTTCAAGCTGGTTTCTGGCTACCCCGGCACCGCGGACATCTCCCTGGCCGTCGAGAGTGGCGAGGTCCAGGGCATTTGCACACCGTGGGAATCGGTCAAAGTGAGTCGACCCCACTGGTTCGAGGGGAGCCCACCCTTCGCGACGATCCTCGTCCAGCAGGGGACCGAGCGCCATCCAGACCTGCCGAACGTGCCACTCGCCGAAGAGTTCGCCCAGAATGACGAGCAGCGCCAGGTGATCCGAGCCGCAACGAGCACCCTCGCCATGTCGAAGCCGCTCGTTGCGCCGCCGGGCGTTCCTCCGGAGCGGGTCGCCGCGCTGCGTCAGGCCTTCGTCGAGACGATGAAGGACCCCGAGCTGATCGCGGACGCTGAGCAGTCCAACATCGATCTGTCGGTGAAGTCGCCGGAGCAGGTCGAGAAGATCGTGGCGCAGGTCCTGGACTCCCCGCCGAACGTTGCCCAGCGGCTGAAGGAGTACCTGGAGGCGACGCAGTGACGGAGCCGCTCTCAGGGGGACCGATTGACGGTGCGAGAGCAGGATTTCTATAATTCAGAGTAAAATAGTCAACTTTCTCGGGGGTGGTTGTGCGCATCTCCATGCGCGCCGATTACGGCGCGCGCGCGATGATCGATCTCGCTCAGCATCAAGGGGGCGGGTTGGTCCAGACCGCTGAAATCGCGGCGCGTCAGCACATCCCCGAGTCGTACCTCGAGCAGCTCCTCGCCGCCTTGCGAAAGGCGGGTCTCGTTCGGAGCGTTCGCGGTCCGTCAGGGGGGCATGAGCTGGCGAGGGACCCGGCCGAGTTGTCGCTGGGGGACGTGCTGGACGTGCTGGAGGGGATCGCGACGCCAAGCTCCTGTATGGACGACACGGGATCCTGCACAGTCACCGGCGCGTGCGTGCTGCAGGACGTCTGGTGCGAGCTGGCCGAGAGCTACCAGCGGCTGGTCCACGGGATTACCATCGAGTCGCTGGCAGCACGGCAGGCAGAGCGCGAGTCGCGCAATATGTACTACATTTAGCCGCTGATTGAGCAGGAGCGAACGTGGCGAAGGGCGGCGAAACGGAACCGCGGGAGCGTCCCACGGTGGTGGAAGCGCGTCGACCGCTGGGTGAGCAAGGCGCAGACCGGTGCGATGCGGACCGACCGGGCGGGACGCCGCGCATTGCCGACAGCGTCCTCGACCTGATCGGCAACACTCCGTTGGTCCGCCTTCGGCGCATCCCGGGGGCTGAGTGCGCGACGGTCTACGCCAAGTTGGAGTCGATGAACCCGGCGGGAAGCGTGAAGGATCGCATTGCGTTGTCGATGGTGGAGGACGCGGAGCATTCGGGACAGCTCAAGCCGGGCGCGACAATCGTCGAGTCCACCAGTGGCAACACCGGGATCGGCCTCGCCATGGTGGCGGCGGCGAAGGGCTACCATCTGATCCTCACGATGCCCGACGACATGAGCACAGAGCGCCGAAAATTGCTGATGCGCTACGGGGCAGAGCTCATCCTGACTCCTCGCCTGGATGGGATGACGGGGGCGGTGCGAGCAGCCGAGGAGCTGTGCCGGAAGCACTCGGAGTACTTCATGCCGCGCCAGTTCGAAAATCCCGCGAATCCGGAGGTTCACCGTCGCACCACCGCCCGGGAGATCCTGGACAGCGTCGACGGCCCGATCGACGCTTTCGTGGCGGGCGTAGGGACGGGCGGGACGATTAGCGGCGTGGGCCAGGTGCTGAAGGCGGCACGGCCGGAGACGCGGATCGTGGCCGTCGAGCCCGCGTCGTCGCCGCTTCTGAGCGGCGGCCGGGCGCGGCCCCACGGAATTCAGGGCATCGGTGCGAGCTTCATCCCGCGGGTGTTGGACCGGTCGGTCATCGACCGAATCGTGACCGTTACGGACCAGGACGCGATGAACATGGCGCTCCGCCTGACGCGAGAAGAGGGACTGCTGGTCGGAATCTCCGCCGGCGCCAACGTGTACGCGGCGGTGCAAGAAGCGCAGGACCTGGGGCCCAACCACACGGTCGTGACCGTGCTGCCGGACACCGGCGAGCGGTACCTCAGCGTCGACTTTTAGGGGGCCCAGCGACTTGGCGCTGGGCCAGGAAGGAACAGAATAGATGGCTGTCGAGCTGCATGGAGCCGGGACGCGAACGCTGACGTTGGACCAGATTCGCCGCTACCAGCGGCAAATCATCATGCCGGAGGTCGGGAGCGTTGGCCAGCGCAAGCTGCTCGAGGCGAGCGTCCTGCTGATCGGCGCTGGTGGCCTCGGGTCGCCAGCCGCGCTGTACCTGGGCGCCGCGGGGGTTGGAACGCTGGGCATCGTCGATTTCGACGCGGTCGACCTGTCGAATCTCCATCGACAGGTGCTTCATGGCCACAGCGATGTGGGACGGCCAAAGGTCGAGTCCGCCGCCGACACGCTGCGCGAGATCAACCCTGATGTCAAGATCGCGGCGTTCAACGAGCCCATCACGTCCGACAATGCCTTTCGCATCATGGGTGACTTCGACATCGTGGTCAATGGCTCGGACAACTTCCCGACTCGGTACCTGGTCAATGACTCGTGCGTTTTTCTGAAGAAGCCCCTTGTCGATGGCAGCATCTTTCGGTTCGAAGGCCAGGCGACGACCTACCTACCCGGACGCGGCTGCTATCGGTGCGTATTTCCGGAGCCTCCGCCACCGGGCGCGGTCCCGAGCTGCGCCGACGCCGGCGTCCTGGGCGTTCTGCCGGGGATCGTCGGGTCGATCCAGGCGCTGGAGGCGATCAAGCTCATCCTGGGCCAGGGAGAGCCGCTGGTGAATCGCATGCTGATCTTCGATTCGCTGGAGATGGAGTTTCGCCAGGTGAAGCTCCGGCGCGATCCCAGCTGCCCGGTGTGCGGCGACGAGCCAACCATCACCGAGCTGATCGATTACGAGGCATTTTGCGGCGGCCCCGCGGCATCGGCGCTCAGCTGAGCCGGGAGGGCGCCCAAATCGCGGCCCGGCGAGAAAGCGCCATGCAAACGTGTCGCCGACCGTGGTGGCCAGTCCACCGGCAGTGAGGAGAGCGAGCCAATGAGTGTGGAAGTGCGTGTTCCCACGGTTCTGCGAAAGCACACCGGCGGGGCGCGAGTGGTGCAGTCCCAAGGATCGACCGTCGCGGCGGTGATCGACGATCTCGATCGTCAGTTCCCCGGCATCAAAGGCGAGCTGGTCAACGAAGCGGGCCAGATGCGCCAGTTCGTCAACGTCTACGTCAACGACGAGGACATTCGCTATCTCCAGCGGCTGGATACGACGGTCGCCGATGGCGATCAGGTGGCCATCCTTCCCGCCGTCGCGGGCGGCTGCTGAGAGGTTCCGATCATTCTGAAACCCAGCGGCTCCATTCTCGAGACCATCGGGCGGACGCCGATGGTCGAGCTGAAGCGGTTCTCGCCCAAGGAGGGCGTTCGGATCTTCGCGAAGCTCGAGGGGCACAACCCGACGGGCAGCGTGAAAGACCGCATTGCCCTCCGGATGGTGCAAGAGGCAGAGCGCCAGGGGCGGATTCAGCCGGGCGCCACCCTCATTGAGCCCACCAGTGGAAACACCGGCATCTCCCTCGCCATGGTGTGCCGCGTCCTCGGCTATCGGTTCATCGCGGTGATGCCCGAGAACGTGAGCGAGGAGCGACGTCACATTCTTCAGGCGTTTGGGTCCGAAGTGGTGCTCACCGACGGATCGCGCGGCTCGAACGGCGCCATCGAGGTCGCGCAGCGGATGGCGGCGGCCCAGCCCGAATACGTCATGCTTTACCAGTACGGCAATCCGGCAAACCCTCTGGCGCACTACGACACCACCGCGCCGGAGATTCTCGAAGCCGTTCCGACCGTGACGGCGTTCGTGGCGGGCCTCGGTACCGGCGGCACGTTGATGGGCGTGTCGCGCCGCCTCAAGGAGCACGACGAGCGCATCCAGGTGATCGCCGCGGAGCCGAACCTGGGAGACCTGGTCCAGGGGCTCCGCAATCTCGACGAGGGCTTCGTTCCCCCGATTCTCGACCTCGCGATGCTGGACCGAAAGATGGTCGTCTCCAGTGAGAGCGGGATTCGATTCACCAAGGAGTTGGTGGCGCGAGAGGGTATTTTCGCCGGCATCTCCTCGGGCGCGGCGCTCTCCTGCGCCGTCCGGGTCGGTCAGCGCCTCGACCGCGGCGACGTGGTCGTGCTGTTCGCCGATAGCGGATGGAAGTATTTGAGCACGCAGGTCTGGACCAAGGACGTCGAGCAGGCCAGCGTCGACCTCAGTACGCAGCTCCTCTGGTAGAGGCGTGGATGGTGCAGCTCAGCCAGGCCCAGATCGACGCCATCACGCGGCATGCGCAGGAGCAGCCCGATGAGGAAGTGTGCGGCGTGCTCGGGGGGCGCACGAATCGCGTGGAGTCGGTCCACCGTGCCCGCAACGTGGCGGAGATGCGGCGGACCCGATTCGAGATGGACTCGCGGGACATCTTCTCATCCATTCGGGCCATCGAGAGCGCCGGGATGGAGCTGATCGGCTTCTACCACTCCCATACACATACGCAGGCGTATCCGTCACCCACCGACGTCGCGATGTGGACCGCGACGTGGGGTACCGACGCGCTGTGCTTCATCTGCTCGCTCATGGAGCCGGACCGCCCCGTCCTGCGCGCATTTTGGATCGACGATGCGGGCTCCATCTCCGAAGAGCCGATCACCGTCGACGGCTGATCAGGCCCTATTCGGGGCTGATGAACTTCTCGATGGGATTCCAGCCCATCGCCTCGCAGCTCGGGAACGTCGGCGCACGCTGCACCAGGCAGTCGATGAACCACGATACCTGGGTCGTTGCCCGTGGATCGACCACGCCGAGACGAACGGCGAAGAGCGTGGGCTTGCCCGCCAGCGATGCCGGCGCTTCGCGGCTATTCGGCGGCACCTGGGTCACGAGCAGCTCGTAGTGGGCGCGGGCCGGCTCCGGTTGGTCGCGAAATTGCACGCGCCTTGTCGACGCGACGCGCCGCCCCGTCACCGACTGTTGGAACTCGGTCCAGCCCTGCTGGGTGAGCTGGCTCACGTAGAAGGCTTCGACCTGGTCGAAGGACTGCTCGGTCCCGTACCAGCCGAGGATGTAGGTGCCGTCCGTTCCGGTTGGATCGTACAGGCCGTTCATCTGTTCCGTGGGCGGCCCAGCGACCGCGTCGGGATACTCCGGGAGTGCGGAAAACCGGTGCCGGGTCTCGACCGCCGTAGCGTCCGCCCACAGTCGATGCACGACAGAGGGATAGGCGAGTACGCCGAATATCCCCGCGATCACCGCGAGCTTCACAAGCGCCGGCGCGTCATCAACCCAGCGCCCAATGCGCTTAAGCGGCGTTACGAACCCGAAAAAGTTCATAACTGCGCCCAACGTGGACACGAAAAGCAGACAGAGCAGACCTACGATTGACCAAAGCCAGAAATAGCTCGCAAAGATGCTCATCGAGACCAAGTATACTTCGAGGTGAAATGACTGCAAATATCCTGGTGGTCGACGACGATCCCAAGATCACCCAGCTTCTGAAGCGGGCTCTCAGCCTCGAAGGATACGCCGTCCAGACCGCGAGCTCCGGCGCCTCCGGGCTCGAAGAAGCGCGCGCTCGTCGTCCGGACCTCGTGGTTCTCGACATTCTCATGCCCGGCATGGATGGGCTCGAGGTCTGCCGTGAGCTCCGGAGCAGCGGCGACACGCCGGTGCTCCTCCTGACGGCGAAAGACGAAGTGGCTGATCGCGTCCGGGGTCTCGACAGCGGCGCGGACGACTACCTGGTCAAGCCGTTCGCCCTGGAAGAGCTGTTGGCGCGCATTCGTGCGCTGCTTCGTCGGCACGACGTGGCGGTCGGGGAGACGTTGCGGTTCGCCGACGTCGTGCTGGACCTGAGCTCGCGCACCGCGCGACGGGGGGATCGCGAGATCGTCCTTTCGACGACCGAGTTCGAGCTGCTTCACTATTTCATGAGCCATCCCCGCCGCGTGGTCTCGCGCGAGGCCATTCTTCAGGCGGTGTGGGGACCCGAGTTCGATCGCCCCACCAACGTGGTCGACGTCTACGTCGGCTACCTGCGCGCGAAGCTCGAGGGGCAGGGCGAGCAACGGCTGCTGCAAACGGTGCGCGGAGCCGGCTACGTCTTGCGAGAGCCGCGCTGACCATGCCGCTCCGCCTCCGGTTCGCCATCTGGAATGCCACGATTATCGTGGGCGCGATCTGCCTCCTCAGCGCACTCACCTACGCCCTCGAGGCACGCAGCCTCGCCGAAGACATCGACGAATCGCTGCAGTCGCAGGCGCACAACCTCACGACCGTGTACCAGGCGCGCGCGACGCTGCCGCCGCGCGCCCGCGAGCGCGTGGTGCCCCAGCCGAGCGTCTTCTCCGCGCCCGCGTTCTACGTCCAGATCCTCGACTCTGACGGGGGGATCGTCGAGCGCAGCGACTCGCTGGGGGATCGCCGTCTGCCGCTCCGGGCGACCACGCTGGCTCGGGCCCGCGATGGCGAGGACGTTTTCGAGACGATAAAGATCGAGGGTCAGAACGTCCGACTCTTTACGACGTCCCTGGATGAGGCGCAGGAGGAAGGGCTCGGATTCATCCAGGTCGCCCGGTCCCTCGAAGCGCCGGAGGACGCCCTCAGCTTCTTGCGCAGCACGCTCTTCGTGGCGGGCGCCGTGCTGCTGGTGATCTCCGTCGGGGTCGCTTGGCTCCTCGCAGGCATTTCGCTGCGGCCCATCGGCCGCATCACCCAGGCTGCCCGGGACATCGCCCTGTCGGGCCGCCTCGACCGCCGACTCCCGCCGGAGGGAAGTCGCGATGAGATCGCCCGGCTGGTCGACACCTTTAACCACATGATGAACCGCATCGACAGCGCCTTTGCGGCCCAGCGCCGATTCGTCGCCGACGCTTCCCACGAGCTGCGTACGCCGTTGACCACGATTCGCGGCAACCTCGAGCTGCTGCGGCGGAGCGGTGCAGTCGTCCGGCCAGAGATGGTCGACGCGCTGGACGACGTCACGGCCGAAGCGGCCCGAATGTCGCGCCTCGTGCACGGGCTCCTGGCGTTGGCGCGCGCCGACGCGGGTCAGGCGCTCGATCGGTCGCCGGTGAGGCTCGACGAGGTCCTCCGGACGGTCCATCGCGAGGCCCAGGCGCTGCCCCATCGGGTCGCCATCGAGCTGGACCGCGTGGATCCGGTGGAAGTGTTGGGCAACGCGGACGCGCTCAAGCAGCTCCTCCTGATTCTCGTGGAGAACAGTGTCAAGTACACAGAGGAAGGAGCGGTGGCCCTAAGCCTGATCCGCGAGGATGGGACCGCGGCGCTTCGCGTGCGCGATACGGGCTCCGGCATCGCGCCGGACGATCTCCCCCACATTTTCGAGCGCTTCTATCGGTCACCCACGAGCCGAGCCAGCGGCGGGACCGGCCTGGGGCTGGCGATCGCCCAGTGGATCGCTGCCGAGCACGATGCGACGATCAGTGTCGATACGCGGCTGGGCGAGGGAACCACGTTCTTGATCCGACTTGGCGCCATTTCGCTCCTGGCGCGAGCCGAGGGCGAGCAGGCGTCCGCCGGGCTCCCTCCCGAGAACGCGCGGCAACCGAGCCGGGCCCTTCACACGCCTTAGCAGGATCCCGTACAGCGCGCGAACGCGGCTCCTGGCGAGACATTCCACCAGCTCATCGTGAACGATTTTCGGCGTCGACTGAGGAACCCAGAGGGTCAACCGGGTTGGTCATGGCAGCCCCGGATGCGTTTGGGCTCGGAATGGGGGCGGCATTGGCCACGGCATTCGTGGACCGATAGCGCTGCCCGGGCGCCAGGTCTATCCACCCGGCCTCGGCGAAGTCGACCGGGACCATATCGACCCCCCAGGCGACGTCGTCCGGATCGTTTGGGTCCGGCCAGCACCCGAACGCATCACAATGCGATCCCACATCGTGCGCCCTCGACACCATGAAGTGCAGGTGAGGGCCAGGGCCGCTACAGTCCGCATTGCAGGTGTAGCCGGTCGATCCCTGCCTGGCGATCGGCGTCCCGTACCCGACGTCCTGCCCCACCGAGACGGTCGCGCTTCGGTACGCGATGTGCACGTACCACGAGTACTCGTTGGGGCCGTGCTTGATGACGATGGCATTGGCTTTGCGCCAGCACTCAGAGAGGCGCGGTGGATATTGACATCCAGCGTTGCTGCTCTGCTTCACGTACACCACGGTCCCCGGCTTCGCCGCGTACACGTCCCCGTCGTCCAGGATGAAGTCGACCTGATCGACGTGGTCGGTGCTCGCATTGTCGATCTGGGTCACGATGGCGGTGTCTCCGGCGCGCCAGGGGAGGTGGTAGCCGGTGAGCGGCGCTCCGGCGGCGGGCGACGGCTCGGGCGCGGGAGTGGCGGCAAGGCCGGCCGCAACGGACACCGGCCCGTGCGAAGCGGCCGGGAGCATACCCCGCACAACGAGCGGACGGGACCCAGAAGACGTGGCCGCGAATCCTACCGTCGCGACGAGCGCGCTGAACCGGGCGAGCGCACGGCGGGCTCGCGCCCTCGATACGGGCCGTGGCGCAAGATTAACGAAGCTTAATCCGTTCTTAATCAGGTCTGGTAGGGTTATGGCAATACGGCTCCCGCCATGGGCGCGTCTTGCGCGCGCTCATGATACGGACAATCGGTAGTCACGTGCTGCGAACAATTTGGATCGGATTCACTCGCGGCCTCCTCCTGGGGCTCATCGGGGGGCTTCTGGCTGGGGGAATCGAGGCGCTTTCCATCATCCGCGACGCGCCGTCCGCGCGCGCTGCTCTGAATGAGGCGGCCCTGTATGCAATCGTCGTCAATGGCCTGGCATGCGCAGGGATTACGGCGGTCATCGCGTCGGCGCTCGCGGTCGTACTCCGGCTCATGCGCCGACAAGTCAGCGCCCGAACGGGAGACGCGCTCTTCGTGAGCGCCGCCGCGGTGACGACGATGTTCGCCGTCGGCAGTGTCTGGGCGTTTCGCGCGAACGGCGCGGACCGAAGCGCCGGCATTCCGCTGCCGCAGCTCTTCCTCATTCTGGTCATCTCGCTCGGGTTCGGTGCCGTGGTCCAGTGGCTCGCCCGGGGCTACGCCACCGCGTTGCTATCCTCCGTTCGGCGCGTGGCAACGCTCGGGATTGTCGGCACCATCGTGCTGGGCGCCGTGTTCCCCGTTCAGGTCGTGCTGGAGGCGCGCGAAAGCGCCAGCATGCGCGACGAAACCGTCGACGCAATGCAGCCGGCCGACGTCGACGCTCTCCAGGTCGATCCGTCCGTGGATCTCACCAACGCCCTCGCCATGCGCTTCGTTCGGCGAGGCGCCCGCCCGCAGACGGAGCCGAATGTGCTGTTGATCACGGTGGACGCCCTTCGCGCCGATCATCTGGGCTTCTGCGGAAACGACGAGATGCGGACACCCTGGCTGGACATGCTCGCCAGCTACTCGGTGGTCTCGTGTACGACGTACACGGAGCAGCCGCAGACGAACCCCGCGCTCGCGTCGCTCATGACGTCGACCTACCCCGCCGTCAACGGCGTCCGCCGGCACATGGTGGACCGCCTCTCGGACTCGTTCGATACGCTGGCGAAAGAGCTGAAACGCCACGGATTCACTACAGCCGCCGTGCTCCCATGGACGAGTCTCGAGCCCGCTTTTTCCGGATTTCAGCAGGGCTTCGAGACGTACGAGGCCTTCGTCTTGAACGAGCCGGAGGCGATGAAGAACCCGGCGACGGCCGCGCTGGCGGGCGTATATCGGCGCGTGACCGAGCAGGTCGCCCTGGGTGGGGCCGTCGAGTCGGTGCTAGGGATGCGCCAGGGAACGGAGGCGGAGATCGATGGGCGCGCGGACCTCTCCGCTTCGGCGACGATCAGTTGGCTGAAGAGCCACGGCGACGAACACTTCTTCCTTTGGGTCCACTTTTTCGACCCGCACTATCCGTGGACCGCACCCGAGCCCTGGGACCAGCTCTACGACGGCGGTCGCGATTACGACGGCCCCTACGATGGTGGGATGGGGTTCGTGTACGAGATGCGCGCGGGCGTATTCAATCCGACGCCGCGCGACGTCGAGTTTCTGCGAGCCATGTACGCGTCCGAGGTGAGCTACACCGACCACTACATCGGCCAGGTGCTGGGGTACATGGGCCGCCAGGGCATGCTGGACAACACCATCGTCGTGGTGACCGCGGACCACGGCGAGAGCCTTGGCGAGCGCGGGACGTCGTGGACCGACGGGATGTACTGGCTCCACGGCGACGACGTCTACACCCCGGGGATTCAGGTGCCGCTCGTAATCTACGATCCCCGCTCCACACGCGGGCATCAGGTGCTCACCGCGCCGATCCAGCACATCGACATCATGCCAACGATTCTGGACCTGTTGGACCTTCCCAGGCCGGCCCAGGCACAAGGGCGGAGCATCGTCCCCCTGATGCGGGGAGCGGAGGACGGTTCCGACCGTGTGGCCATTACGGTGCTTGGCGACGATTCGCAAGTCGCCATCAACGCGGCGGACGGATGGAAGCTCATCGTCAACCGCGAGACGGGCGAGCGCGAGCTGTACAACATCGACACGGACCCTAAGGAGGCACGCAATCTCATTACCGATGCGCCATTGATGGCGTCCGCTCTCGAACGACGCCTGGATTCGTGGGCCCAGGCCAACCACGTGGCCGTCGCCATCCGCTCCAGCGACGACGCGGGAGGTCTGTGAGATGAATCGGCGCGCGCACGATGGCGCCGTCGCCCGGGTGCGAGCCAACGGGTCGTTGGGTCAGCGCGCGGTCTTGGCCGCTTCCCTCTGGGTGGCGGCGAGCCTCGCCCTGGCCGTCGGCACCCTCTGGTGGCAGGCGCGCCAGGTTGGAGGTGTCTGGGCGCTGAGCCTGCCCTTGCTCGCTCCCTCCGTGGGCTTCGCCCTGGTGAGCGCCGGCCTGCGGACCCTGCGATGGCACGCCTTTCTCGGCGCCGTCGGAGCGCGGCCGCCCATCAAAACGAGCATGCATGCGTGGCTGGTCGGCTTCAGCATGACGATGACCCCGGGCAAGGTCGGCGAAATCTACAAGTGCCACCTCATCGAGCAACGGACGGGCGTCCCGATGGCGCGCACCGCGCCCATCGTCCTCTTCGAGAAGGGAATGGACGCCATCGCCTTTGCGCTCCTCGCACTCACCGCCGCCGCCATGCTCCCCGGGCTCGCAGACTCCATATCCGCCAGCGCGCGCACATTGATCGGGGTCGGGATTGCCGGAGCCTTCGCCGTGTTCCTCCTTCACCGAGCCCGGCCGGACGACGTTGCGACCGTCGTCCTTCGGGCGGTGGGGCGCTTTCGCCTCGGGCGCCGTATGGCGTCGTGGGCCGTGATGGCCCTCGCGGGAAGCCTTGACCTTCTTCGCCCGGCCCTCCTGACCAGGAGCATGGCGCTGAGCCTTGCGGCGCGAACCTGCGACGGCATGTGCCTCGCGTGGGCCGTCTGGGCGTTGGGCATCCAGTTGCCGGCGCTGGCGGGCGTTTTTGCGCTGAACTCCTCGGGCGCCATCGGCGGTCTCTCGATGCTGCCGGGCGGCATCGGTATCGTCGAGACGAGCATCACCCTCCTCCTCACACGCTTTGGCGTGACCGCGGCGGCCGCCCTGGCGGGAACGCTCATCGCGCGGTTCCTGACCTTCTGGATGTGGGTCGCGGCCGGGCTCATCCTCCTTATCGCCAGCATCGACTTGCGGGGCGCGGATCCGTGGCCGGGATCGACTGACCCGACGCCGCCATCACCGGGACGTCGAACAGGATGAAGATCTGCCTCGCGTCCGTCCACCCGCGGATGCTGAGCGGCCAAATCGAAGCGTTGGTCGCGCTCCAGTCGCGTCTCGAGAGCCTCGGCCATCAGGTCGTCCTGATCTCGGCATTTCGATCCGAGGAACTCCGCGCGGGCCGGCGATGGGTCGCAGACGTGGGCGACGGCCTGTCCCTGGCGCCCAAGGCCGTTCGAATCGGGCGGATCGTGAGCGCGGTCGCCGCGGCGGCGCGAGAGTGCGACGTCCTGCACTTCAACGTGCCAACGCCGGCGTTTAGCGCGCTCGCCGATGCGGTCCAGCTTCTCACGCGGCGCCCGATGATCGTGGGGTACGAGGCCCACCTCGTCGCGTTCCCGGCCGTTGCGCGTCGGCTGCTGCGAGCGCCGGAGTTCTACGGACCGCGGCTCATCGTGAACAACGGGCTCTTGGCCCGCATGACCCTGCACCGAGCGAGCCGATACGTGGTGAGCAGCGAGTTTCAGCGCGAGGAGCTCCACCGACTTGGATACGCACCCCCGCGCGTGGAGGTGATCCCCAATCTCATCGACGAATCCAAGCTGGCCCGCTGGAACCGAAGCGAGGCGCGGCGCGCTCTTGGGCTCGACGTGGACGCGTCAGTCCCCATCGTCGCGTTTGTCGGCCACTATCATGACGTGAAGGGCCACGACGTCCTCCTGGAAGCGTTCAAGCGCGTGCGCACGCGGATTCCCGATGCTCGATTGGTGCTGGCCTGGAGCGGAATCGGCAATCGAGCAAGAGTCGAGGCGGCCATTGCCGCTGCCGGAATTGGGAACAGCGTGATTCACCTCGGGCGGTCGGACGTGTCGCAGGTCTACGCGGCCGCGGACGTCGTTGCCCTGCCCTATCGGTTTTCCATTGGGCAGGCGGCGTATCCGGGCACCGTACTGGAAGCCATGTGGACGGGAGCCGCGATCGTCACGTCCGATCTTCCGTTGCTGCGGGAATTAGCCGACGGCGGCGCGACTGCCACCTTGGCTGAGCCCGGCGACCCATCCAGCCTGGCCGACCGGATCACCGATCTCCTGGTCGACGCCGATCGCCGGGCGAGCCTGCAAACGGCCGCGCGCGCAGCGATGGACGTTCGCTTCAATGGGGCCGCGCTCATTCATCGCTACACGGCCGTGTACGAGGCGGCGCTGGCGGGGCAGCCGTATCACGCCCTCGGCGCGCTCTGACGTCCGAGGACGGCCATGCCGAAGCTCCAACACCCGAGATCGAGTCGCGATCACGACCTCACGCGCGGGGCAGATGCCGCCCGCACCGACACCATCACATCATGAGCGCGCCCACGCAGCGCGCTGCCGACGGCGGCAAGCGCGCGTTCTACAGCCGGCGCGAGGTCGCGGACTCCTACGACGACCAGCGGTTTGGAGGGGCGAGCGGCGCCCGGGTGAGCGCGCGAGAGATCGCCATCGCGCTCCACATGCTTCCAATGGCGGGACGGGTGCTGGACCTCGCATGTGGCACGGGCCGGTTGACGCGGTCGATTGCGGAGCGAGGGCAGCCTGTCGTCGGGCTCGATTACTCAAAGCCAATGGCCGCCAAGACGGCGGGAACCGGCGTTCCGGTCGTGATCGGCGACGCGTTCGCGACGCCGTTTGCCGATGGCACGTTCGCGGCCGTCGTGTCCACGCGGTTCGCTTTCCACTGGGCGGACCTCGCGCCGCTCCTCACGGAGATGCGCCGCCTGGTCCACCGCGGTGGAACGCTCGTCTTCGATACCTACACGTGGACCCCGCGCTCGGTCATCCCTCTTGGCGCACGCCAATGGGGAGGCCTCGTCTATCGGCATCCGCCAGGCGAGGTGCGTTCCCTGGCGGGACGGCTTGGGCTTCGCGTGCTGCACACCGAGCCGTGCTTTCTGTTCTCGCCCTACCTGTACCGACTGGCACCGGTCCCGTTCCAGGCCGCGTTTGAAGCGGTGGAACGCCATGTGCCGTCGGCGCTGCTCTGTCGCATGTTCTGGCAGCTCGGCGTGGACGACGGGCGCTCGAACAGCTGAACGCCGCCGCGAAGCTCGGAGCGGTCCCAGCGGCCGAGGTCGTAGAATAATCGCGGAGTGACTTGGCTTACGTAAGGACACGTGTATGGTCACGCTCACCTTCGAGCGCGGCGACCCCGAGCGGCCCGTTGGGCATACGTTTCTTTACTTCGAGAGCGGCGCTGAGATCATCGCGACCTATCTCGTAGTGTCCCCAGTCCCATTTGACTTCGCGCGGTACGTCCCGCCGCTGCTCGCGTCGAGTCTTGGATCAGCGGGCCTCGTCGGGCAAGCGTCATTTTTCCCCATTCCGCCCGTCCCGGAGCGCTACGACCTCGCGGAATTGCGCAGGCTCGCGGAGCTGCGCGGCGACGACGTTCTCGTCGATCAAGGCGCCGTTAGCGCGGAGCCCGCGACGCTCATCTCCCGCGTGGCCGAGATCGGCGAGGCCTACGCAAAGGCGTACGAGGCCGGGCTCTCTCGTGCGCCGGAACCGGTGCGCGCGGAGAGGCGGACGCCGTCCGACCAGTACGAGGGGATGGCGCTGCTCTACAGCGTGTTGTCGGAGCGCGAACGGATCGAAGAGATCGCCCGCCGGCTGGGCACCGTTCGCTACGCGGTCGACGGCGGTGACGCGGCGCAGGTCGACGCGACGTGCGCGGAGATGCGCGCCATTGCCGCCTATCTTCCCCCAAAGTACCGCGCGAAAGAGCTGATCGAGGCGGCGCGGCGACCAGGTGCGACGGGAGCGCGGCTGGCGCAGCTCTACGTCGAGCGCGGATATAAAATCTCGGGCGCGGACGAGGAGGGCATTCCTGCCCTGGAAGCCGAAATCGAGTCTCTGGAGCGACGCTACGCGTAAAACGGTACCCGCTGCGTGACATCGAAGCTCGCGTCAACAACCTTGCGTATCGGGGACCTCGCCCCGCTCGTTTCGCTCGCGGGGCTCGATGGAGAGACCGTTCGCCTGGCGGACATCCTGGCGGAACGGAGCGTCCTGCTTCTCTTCGCCCCCGGGGCGTGGTCGCCGGCGACGCGGCGGCAAGTAGGCGAGATCAACGCGATCTACGAACAGTTCCTGGCGATCGACGTCGAAGTCGTCGTCCTCATCACGCAAAGCGGGAAGAGCCTCCAGGGGCGCCTCGGATCCTATGCGATTCCGTTCCCCATCCTCGCCGATGAGGCGCGTGAGGCCGCGCGGGACTATGGGGTATATCAGGCGCTCTCGTGGCACGGCATCGGCGTCACCCGCCCCGCCGCTTTTATCGTCGATAAGTCCGGCGTCATCCGGTTCATCTACGTGGGTGCTGATGACGGAGATACTCCAGAGACGGACTCGCTGTTTCGCCTGTGCAGCTGGCTCGTGGGTGTCGCGGCGCCGGTCGTGACGGCGGAGGAGGCGAACCCGGAGCCCGGCGAGGCCACCGCCGTGGGGCTCGTTGCGGTTGGCCCCGAGGACGGGCTCCCAGAGGAAGGGCTCGACGGTTCTGGCGGCGAAGAGCCAGCCGTTCTCGTGGACGCGCCGCCTGTTGGGGCACAAGAAGCGTCCGTGGAAGCGCGCACGGAGAACGGCGCGGTCGACGCTGCTTTTCTCGTTGACGAGGCGGACGCAGACACGGACGGATCCCAGAATGGCGGATTCGAGATCCCGGCTTTGGCGAGCGCCCTCGAGGTCGATCCGCTAGATGGCGCTGCGCAGCCGGAAGGCGCAACCGTCGATGGCGTGGGCGTCGCCGCGTCTACGGCGGAGCGCAAAGGGCCAGGGGACACAGGGGACTGAGGGACCGCTGACGCGCGATGGCAGCTCCCCAATGCCTCTTCGTCGTCAGCAAATGCATTGACGGCGATCCGTCGGCCGCCCATCTGCTGAAGGTGGCTCTCTGGGCACATCGGCGTGGAGGCTCCGCGAGCGTTTTTCTCATCGACGGCGCGGTCGAGACCGGTCAACGGGCGACACCGATCATTCTCCGGCAGCTCGCGAGCCTCGGCGTCCCGATCATGGCGACGGCACGCGTCGCACATCGGCTTCGCCGTCTCTGGCCCAGCGTGGCGGCCTTCACCGCGTCGGAGGATGATCTCGCGCGGCTAATCCTCGACCACGACGTCCGGACCGTTTGGTACTGATGTCCGGCGAAAAGCCGACGATGGGGCGCCTGGCTGCCATCGTGGCCTCGGGTGGTGTCGAAACGATGGCCGCTGTGATCCGGGACTGCTCCGTCCGTGCGCGACAGGGGATGCAAGTTCGGGTGCTCTTCCGCGATGAAAGCATCCCAATGGTCTGCGTCCCCGACGCAAGACGCCGGATCCTGGCGCCCAGCGTCGCCGCTGAGATCGACGCCAACCGGGATCTGCAGGCTGGACTCGAGGAGTTGCGGCAATCCGGGGACGTCGAGCTGTATGCGTGCACGTCATCGATGTACGTGTGGGGAATCACGGACGCGGATCTCGGTCCGGCGATCTCGGGCGGGCGCGGGCTGATCGCCTTTCTGGCAGATCATCTCGCCGGCGCGGTGCTCGTCGTCACCTATTGAGCGCCGTTGCGCCCCTGGAGGGCCGGACGGAAACGGTCATTCTGAGCCCGAACGTGTCATTCTGAGCCCGAACGTGTCATTCTGAGCCCGCTGGCGAAGAATCTGTCGATGGTTGATCGTTTTTTAGTCGAACCTTTGCTTTGCTCAGGATGACCGGTCATGTTTCGGCCGCGCGTCTGGCCGGGCGCGCTGCCACCGTTGGATCCGTCTTCCCGCGGTTCCCTCAAAATGTTGACGTAACGATTACCCTGCTTGACGTGCCGATACTCGCACGCCGTTGACCATCTGGGTAGAGGTGTGAGGAGGGAGGTTGGTATGGCAGCGGAACCCGTGCGCACGACAACCAGTCGGTTTCCCCCTGTTGGAGAGGTGGGCGTCAGCCCTGCGCGACTGTATGAGACATCGCCCCTTCACTGGGGATCGATCGTCGGTGGCTATCTTATCGGTCTCACGATCTTTGCGCTGCTGGGCTTGTTGGGAATCGCCACGGGTCTCAGCGCGTTCAACGCTGGATCAGCAGCAGCGACCGGTACCGCCCCGGCGACGGAGGCGGGCATTAATTCGGCGCTGTGGGCGGGCATCAGCGGCATAATCTCCTACCTCATTGGCGGCTTCGCGGCTGCGCGCATCGTGAATTGCGCTACGCGCTCGCGCGGGATGGCCAACGGCGCCATGGTGTTCCTGCTCTCGGTTCCGGTGACGATGCTGGTGGCGACGCAGGGGATGAGCGGTTTGCTGAGTGGGCTCGGCGGACTGGCGGCGGGCGCGGCGACGATGGCCCCCGGTAACGTCGCGCCCCCATCGAGCGTCGGCGGTACCGTATCGCCGACCGAAGTGGCGCGCGCTGCCGAGGGCGTGCGGAACGCGGCGTGGGCGAGCCTTATCGTGATGATCGTTGCGCTGGTCGCGTCCGCCATCGGCGGCTACTTGGGGGCCAACCCGACTGTGGAGGTTGAGCGTACCCGCTGAGTCCTGGCGAGCGGCATAATCGAGCAGCCCGGGCCAAACCGCCCGGGCTGCTTCGCGTGCTGTCGACGGAGGGCCGCCGTTTCACATTTCTCCACCTATAATTGCCGCCAGGAGGTGAAATATGCCGCGGTTCACCCTCGATGATCTCGAGCTATCGCCCGGGAAGCGCGCTCGGCTCTATCGGATGTTGTATCAGCACGGCCCGGGCAACGGGCTGGGGATGTTCTTGCCCATCGATCAGGGCCTGGAGCACGGTCCCCGGGACTTCTGGGACAATCCGGATTCGCAGGATCCAGAATTTCAGCTGCGCCTCGCAGAAGAAGGCAATTTCTCCGCCATCGTGTTCCAGATCGGCATCGCGGAGAAGTACATGGGCCGATACGCCGGGCGCGTTCCCCTCGTGCTCAAGCTGAACGGGAAGACGGAGGTTCCATCCGACGAGGAGGCATTTAGCCCCTGCAACGCGTCGGTGGAGGACGCGGTGCGGCTCGGCGCGGACGCCGTCGGCTACACGCTGTACGTTGGCTCCCCGGCGCAAGACAAGGACTTCCAGCAGTTCGCGGAAGTTCGGAAAGACGCCATGCGGTTCGGGATGCCGGTGATCGTATGGTCCTATCCCCGGGGGAAGGCGATCAATGCGAAGGGCGGCCAGCTCACATCCTGGGCTATCGAGTACGCGGCTCGCGTGGCCCAGGAGCTGGGCGCGGACGTGGTGAAGGTCAATCTGCCGGAGTACGACCCAGAGAAGAACGCGCAGACGCCCGCGCCGTACAAGAGCGCCACGTTCTCCGAGGAGGAGGCGGTGCGGCGGGTGGTGGCCGCGGCGGGCCGGACGCCCGTGCTGGTCTCCGGCGGCGCTCGGCAGGACGAAGAAGACGTCCTTGCCAAAGCGCGTCTCTCGATGCGCAATGGGTGCACCGGCTTGATCTTCGGGCGAAACGTGTGGCAGCGGCCCTTCGCCGAGGCGCTCGCCCTCACGCATCGGATTCGCGAGATCATGCGCACGGAAGCGGGGCAGCTCGCGGGCGCTGGACGCCGCTAGATGCAGGCGAGCGAAGCGCGGGAGCGAGAGAACTGGTTCGACGAAGCCTTCGTGGCGGACTGGCTCGAGCGTCAGAAGGCGCGCGCGCCAGAGCGGGAGCGCCAATTCGCGATGGTGCGGGCGCTCATACCGCGGAAGTCGAGCGAGACGTTTCGGTATCTGAACGTCGGCGCCGGGGATGGTTGGCTGGACGAGGAACTGCTCGACCGGTTCCCGCGCGCCGAAGCCGTCCTGCTGGATGGCTCGCCGGCCATGCTGGACCAGGCCCGGGCTCGGCTCCGACGATTCGCGTCGCGCACGGCCTTCGTCGAGGCCGATCTGGTCGATCGCCGCTGGACCGAGGGGATTGGCGAACCGGTCGACGTGGCGCTCTCCACAATCGCTATCCATAATCTCGAGGATCCAGCGCGCGTGCGCGAGCTGTATCGGGAGATCGCTTCCGTCGTTGCCCCGGGCGGGTTCTTCATGAATTTCGACTACGTGCGCGCGCCCCACCCGGCTCTCGGCGAGCTGTACCGGTTCGCGAGCAGCGATCAGGCGTCGGGTTTCGCGGCGGTGCGCGGTTATCGCGACTACCTGGGAACGGTCGGGGAGCATCTTGGCTGGCTTGCAGAGGCGGGTTTCGCGCCGGCCGACTGCTTCTGGCGCGAGCTCCGCACCGCATTGTTCGGTGGGTTCAAAGGCGCTATTCGGGTGCCGGACGGCCGCTGACGCGCGCGGGCGCGCAGACCCGGTCGTCGCGCAGATTGCCGCTCCGGGTGGCAGGTTTGGTGGGGAGGCCTGATGGTAGATCTCGCATCGCGGCCGACAAGCGTCAGCAACTACCGCGGCCTGCGGGAATGGCTCGAACGTGTCGACGCCATCGGCGAGCTGCGGCGCGTGGCCGGGGCCACGTGGCAGGAGGACATCGGCCGAATCGGTGAGATGCTGACCCACACCGATGGCGCGCCCGCGGTGATCTGCGACGAGATCCCCGGCTATCCCAAGGGGTTTCGTGTGCTCCTCAACTCCAACGGCGAGCGCGAGCGGCTCGCCATTACGCTGGGACTCGACCCCAGGATCAGCACCGAGGGGCTGATGGACTGGTTCGAGAACCGCATGGATTCGATGGCGCCCATCCCCATCCGCGACGTCGAGCGCGGCCCGATTTTCGAAAACGTGGACGAGGGCGACGCCGTCGACGTGCTGAAGTTCCCGGCGCCCTTCTGGCACCCGGAGGACGGGGGCCGCTACATCGGGACCGGCTGCGTCGACATTACCAAGGACCCGGACAGCGACTGGGTGAACACGGGCACGTACCGCGTCATGGTGCACAATGCCAAGCAGGTCGGGCTCTACATCTCACCGGGCAAGCACGGTCGGATCCACCGCGACACGTATTTCGCGCGCGGCGAGCCCATGCCCATCGCCATCGTTGTGGGCGGCGATCCGGTCTTCTACCTCGCCGCCGGTATTGAGATCGCGCCGGGCGTGAACGAGATGGACTGGGTCGGCGGACTTCGGGGCGAGCCCGTGGAAGTCGTGCGCGGCCGCCACACGGGGCTCCCGATCCCCGCGCACGCGGAGATCGTCCTCGAGGGCTTCGCATATCCGAACACCAAGCTCATGGAAGGGCCTTTCGGCGAGTGGACGGGCTACTACGCCAGCGGCTCGCGCGAGGAGCCGGTGGTCGACGTCAAGGCCGTCTACTACCGCGACGATCCGGTCATCCTGGGTGTTCCCCCCGAGAAGCCGCCCTACGAGGCGCACAAGTACCGGGTCTATCTCAGCTCGGCGCTGCTGCGTCGCGAGATCCGCCAGGCCGGCGTGCCGGACGTCGTGTCCGTCTGGTGCCACGGCGTGGGTGGCACGCGCCTGCTGAACGTCGTCTCCATCAAGCAGCGCTATCCCGGCCACGCTCGGCAGGCGCTTCATGTGGCGGCGATGTGCCGGGCCGGAGCGTACCTGGGGCGTCTGGTCATCGTGGTGGACGACGACATCGACGTGACGGACCTGGACGAGGTGATGTGGGCGGTCTGCACGCGGTCCGACCCGGAGCGCTCGCTGGATATCATCAAGCGGGCCTGGAGCGGTCCGCTGGACCCGGCGATCCACCCCGACCAGAAGGGACTGAACTCGCGGCTCTTGATCGACGCCTGCAAGCCGTACGAGTGGATGGACAAGTTCCCCCACGCCATCGGGCCAGACCCCGCCTACAAGCGGGAGACGCGCGAGAAGTGGGGGTGGATCCTCCGCGGCGACACCCCGCCGAGTCGGTGAGGGCGGCGATGGCGACGTTTTACGACGATTGGCTCGCGGCCGACGCCCGCAGTGAGCATGAGTTCCGCCAGGCAAAACACGTGGCGCGAGACCGGGACATCCCATGGGTTGAGACGCCGCAGGACGCCATGGTCAAGCTCATGGTGTGCAACTCGAATGGCTTTGCAACGATGGGAAGCGATGTCCTCAAGGCCCAGATTCCCGTCGGGTGGCACACCGGGAAGCACGCCCACGGCGAGGAGTCGATCCACTTCCTCGAGGGGGAAGGCTTCAGCATCGTAAATGGCCAACGGTTCGACTGGCACCAGGGCAGCACGCTCCACATCCCCTATCGCGCGGTGCATCAGCACTTCAATACGGGCGGCACGCCGGCCCTCTACCTCTCCGGTATGTGCTTCAGCCTCGAGCGCTTCTTCAATCTGGCCAAGCTGTACCAGTACGAGACCTGCGGCCCAAACGACCCAGCGGCGCTCGCCCGCTTTCCGGCCATGGACGGCCAGTACTACGCCGATGGCGCGCGCGCCCTGATCCACATGGAGGAGGCCCCGGAGGACGACGAGTTCCCCGGCCACAACGCCGTCGACGCCTCGCGGAACCAGCACCACCGCATCAAATACCTCGTGCAGCCCCAGAACGGGTTCCGGGCTAAGACCGTCGCGGTGACCGCCATGTGGGAAGAGCCGGCCGGCACGCACAGCGGGCGGCACAAGCACCTCGAGGCGATGATCTACGCATGGTCTGGGCGCGGGATGAGCGAGATGGAGGGTTCGGAAGAGCAGTGGGAAGCGGGCGATGTCCTTCACGTCCCGCCGTGCATGTGGGAGCACGAGCACTTCAACAACAGCACGGAGAGCTACTGGCAGCTCCAGATCCGCTACGGGATCCGTGATTGGTGGCAGAACGTCTGGCCCGAGGGATATTCGCCGCAGCGGATCCTGGACGCCCAGGGCCGGCCCATCGAGCGCGGCGTGATCGAGCGCGTCCGCGAGCGCACCCTCGGTCCGTCCTGACAGCCGGTGACGTATCGCCGGCCCGCGGCGCCTGGGGTGCAGAGAGCATGAATACGCTCCTGCCGACGACGATCGTTGGCAGTCTTCCCCAGCCCGATTGGCTCATCGACCGGAATGCCCTCAGCGCCATCTCCCCGCCCCGATCGCGGATGCGCGAGCTGTGGCGCGTGCCCGAGGCTTACCTGGAGCAGGCGCAGGACGACGCGACGGCGCTGGCCGTCCGCATGCAGGAGCTGGCGGGAATCGACATCCTCACCGACGGCGAGGAGCGTCGGGAGAGCTACGCCAACCGATTCACCACGACCCTCGGCGGGCTCGACGTCGACCACCCGGGGATCGCGCCGAGCCGGACCGGCCGGCCGAATCCAGTGCCTCGGGTCGTCGGACCCATCGAGCACGGTGAGCCCGCGCTCGCGCGGGACGTGCAGGTGCTTCGGTCGCTCACGAGCCATCCCATCAAGATCACGCTGCCCGGGCCATTCACCATGGCTCATCAGGTTCAGGACGAGTACTACCGCGACGGGGCGGGGCTCGCGCTCGCGCTGGCGGCCGCCGTGAACGCGGAGCTGCACGCCCTGGAGGCTGCCGGCGCCGACGTGGTCCAGATCGACGAGCCGCTCCTCCAGGCCTGGCCCGACGACGCGCGCGCCTACGCCAACGCGGCCATCGACCGCGCGCTCGACGGGATTCAGGTGCCGACCGCGCTCCACACGTGCTTTGGCTACGGCCACATCATCGCGGACCGGCCCGATGGCTACCCGTTCCTCGCGGAGCTGAACGATTGCCAGGTCCGGCAGCTCTCGCTCGAAGCGGCGCAGCTCCAGCTTCGGCCCCAGGATCTGCTCCTCGTGCCGAGCAAGACGATCATCCTCGGTGTGATCGACATCGTGAGCCACGAGATTGAGACGCCGGAGATCGTCGCCTCGCGTATTCGCGCCGCACTGGCGTACGTTTCGCCAGACCGAGTCATTCCCTCTACGGATTGTGGCATGAAGTACCTCCCGCGCGATGTGGCCGAGGCGAAGTTGCGTGCGCTCGTGGAGGGGACGCGTCGCGTGCGCGAGGAGTTGTAGGTCAGCGCGTCGGTCACGCGATCCGGGTCAGCTCACCCTCGATTCGCTTGAGGAGCACTGCGTTACTGGCGACGATGATCGAGCTGAGGCTCATGAGCAGCGCCGCCCACTCCGGCTGAAGCATGACGCCGAAGCGCGGGTAAAGCACGCCGGCGGCGACCGGAATGGCGAGCAGACTGTAGATGCTCGCTCAGAACAGGTTCTGCTTCATCTTGCTGACCGTCCCGTTTTATCGAGAACGACGGCCTGCACGCTCGATATGGCTTCGAGCGTCGCGGCGTCCTTGATGAGGATGTTGTGCTGGGCGCCCAAACCCGTCCCCACCGCCACCGCCGCTGGCGTCGCGAGGCCGCGGGCGTCAGGACAGGCGATCACCACCGCCGAAATCGCAAACGTTCGGGCGACATTGAGATTCGCGCCGCCCGGCGGCACCCCGGCCGCGAACGTCAGCAGGCCAGCTCCGACCGCCACGACGACGAGGTAACCCGCTGCCCTGTCGGCCAGCCGCTGCCCGGGCGCTTTCGAGCTTTGCGCCTGCTCCACGAGGGCGACGATCTGTGCGAGGACCGTCTCGCCGCCGACGTTCGTCGCCTCCATCATGATCGATCCCTGGCGATTGATCGAGCCGCCCACGACCTGGTCGCCTGGCCCTTTATCGACTTGACTTGGCGGCTTATGAACGGCCCGATCGGAAGATTGTCAAGACGAGATACAGGCCGAGCACACCGGCCGCGGCGAAGCCGATGGTGAACGTGAGTCCGATCCAGCGCTCCCATCCGAGGGGGTGGTAGATGGACATGAGGACCGCCAGACCATTGACGAAGGAGGCGATGAGGATGCAGAGGATGAGGCGGTTCAGCAGCTTTTCGAGGCGGCGAAGCACGGGTTCGAATCCCGCCGGCCGCATCCCAACTTCGATTCCGCCCCGTTCCAGCTCCCCGATCACGCGCCGCACGTGTTGTGGCAGATCGACTCCAAGGCGGGCCGCATCGAGGCTCGTCCGCCCAAGTCGGCGCATCCAAAGGGTGGGCGAGTACTGGCGGAGCATGAGCCGTCGTGCGTATGGAACGAGCACATCGATGAGGTGGAACGATGGGTCGAGTCTCGCCGCGAGGGCTTCGGCCATGATGATCGTCTTGAACAGGAGCGCCAGATTGGGAGGCAGACGCAGGGAGTGGCGCCGGACGATACCGAGCGCCTCACCGAGGACTGGCCCGACAGCCAGTTCGCTCAGCGGTTGCCCGTAGTATCGGGAGATATGGTGCTCCAGATCTCGGCGCAGAAGGTCGCGGTCGATCCGCCTGCCAGCGACCCCGAGCTCCAGCAGGGCGTCGACCAGCCTGTTCGAGTCCTCGCTGGTCACGGCGAAGAGCACGTTCACCAGCAGCTCCTGCGTGTGGTCATCAACCGTGCCCACCATGCCAAAGTCGATGAGACCGATGCGACCATCTCGCTCGACGAAGAAGTTGCCCGGGTGCGGATCGGCGTGGAAGAAGCCATCCT
The DNA here is from genome assembly GCA_035652535.1 of Chloroflexota bacterium. Classification (NCBI taxonomy): domain Bacteria; kingdom Bacillati; phylum Chloroflexota; species Chloroflexota bacterium. The sequence goes on along the minus strand of DASRDP010000082.1, from coordinate 43,707 downwards.
CGAACACCATTTTGAGCAGGATGTGCGCCGCCCGCTCGGCCAATGCACGGCGCTCGATGTGCGCCGCGTCAAGCGCCGCGACGTCATCGATCTTGATGCCGCGGATGCGCTCGATCACGAGTACTCGGGACGTTGTCATGTCCCAGAACACGCGGGGCGTGTGAACGGCGCCGTCGCCGGCGAAATTGGCCGCGATGCGCTCGGCGCTGCGGCCCTCGCGGATGTAGTCGAGCTCGGCGCGTAGGGTCTGGGCGAACTCCTCCACCAGGCCGACCACGTCGTATCGGTCGGCGACCTCCCATCGCCGCGCGGCGGCGGCTGCCACGTTACGCAAGATTTCGAGGTCCTCGTCGATCTGCTCGACGACTCCGGGGCGGCGGACCTTGACAACAACCTCGGTGCCATCGTGGAGCGTGGCCGCGTGGGCTTGGCCGATGGATGCCGCCGCGAGGGGAGCCCGGTCAAACGCGGCGAACAGCGCGTCCGGGGCCTGCCCAAGCTCTGCAGCGATCACCTCTTCGATCTGGTCCGTCGGCACGGGCGGAGCTTGGTCCTGGAGCTTCGCCAGCTCAGCTTGATAGTCCGGTGGGAGGAGGTCGGCGCGAGTTGAGGCGATCTGCCCGAGTTTGATGAACGTCGCGCCCAATTCCTCGAGCGCCATACGAACGTGCTCGGCTTGCGTATACGGCACCGGCCGGCGCGGATGTCCCAGGAAGCCACGATGAAACGGCAAGAACCGATCGAGGCCGAAAACACCGACGAGGTAACCCAGCCCATGCCGCGCCAGCGCATCAGCAAATTGAGCATACCGAGCGCGGTGGGACTCTTTCCGTTTCGTCGCGATCATGGTTCGACTCGATTCGGCGCGGTGGTAGATTTGCGCTGACGTGACCGGGAACCCTAGTGCATGCGACTCAGAAGCGAGCTATTCGTGATCACCGATAGGGAGCTGAGCGCCATTGCAGCGGCCGCGATGATCGGATTCAGCAGCCCGAACGCCGCGATGGGAATCCCGATCGTGTTATAGATGAAGGCCCAGAACAGGTTCTGTTTGATCTTCCGCATGGTCGCTTGCGAGAGCGATATGGCGGTCGCGACGTCGCGCACGTCGTCTCGAATGAGCACGATCCCGCCTGTCTCCTTTGCCACGTCGGACCCGGACCCGATGGCGATTCCGATGTCCGCGGCGGCCAGCGCGGGCGCGTCGTTCACGCCGTCCCCCACCATCGCCACGACGTTCCCCTGGGCCTGCAGCTCCCTGATGACGCCGGCCTTGTCCGCGGGCAGGACCTCCGCGATGATGCGCTCGATGCCGAGCTGGCGGCCGATCGCTTCCGCCGTGCGTCGGTTGTCCCCGCTCAGAAGGGCGAGGGCGACGCCTTTCTGCCGCAGGAGTTGGATCGCCTCCCGGGCCTCGGTCTTCAGCGTGTCGGCCACCGCGACGATTCCAACCAGGGCGCCGTCTACCGCCAGCAGCATCGCCGTCTTCCCCTCCGCCTCCATACGGAGCATGGTGGGTTCCGCGGCGTCGATTTCAACCCCGTTGCCGACCATCAATCGCCGATTTCCAAAGAGGAGCTTTCGGCCGCCAACACGCACGCGGACGCCTTCGCCGGGGATCGCCTGGAAGGCTTCGCCATCCGGAATCTCGAGGGACCGATGGCGCGCATCACGAACGATCGCCTGGGCGATCGGGTGCTCCGAAGACCGCTCGGCCGCTGCCGCGAGCGCGATGATCTCCTCGGATGAGAGTCCGCCAAACGTCGCGACGTCGGTGACGTTCGGCTCGCCTCGAGTCAGGGTGCCCGTCTTGTCAAAGACCACCATGCTGAGGCGCTCCGCGCGCTCGAGCACCTCACCGCTTCGGATCAGGATGCCTCGCTCCGCTCCCTTTCCGACCCCCACCATGAGCGCGGCGGGCGTGGCGATTCCCAGCGCGCACGGGCATGCAATGATGAGCACGGCGATAAATGAGAGAAGGCCCTGGGGGAAATTCCCGACGAGCGACCACCCGACGAAGGCGAGGACGGCCGCGCCGACCACGGATGGGACGAAGATGCGCGTGGCCTGGTCGGCAATGCGTTGAATCGGCGCGCTCGTGGCCTGGGCCTCCTCGACGATCTGCACGATTTGCGCAAGCGCCGTCTCCGCGCCCACGCGGGTTGCAGAGAACCGGAACGAGCCCGTTCGATTCAGCGTTCCGCCGAGAACGCCGTCACCGGGGCCTTTCTCGACCGGCATCGACTCGCCTGTCAACATCGACTCGTCCACGCTGGAAAAGCCATCGATCACGGTGCCGTCGGCCGGGATCTTCCCGCCAGGCCGAATGAGAACCACGTCGCCGACCATGACAGACTCGGCGGGCACTTCCATCTCTCGGCCGTCCCGAACAACCGACGCGGTGGCGGGCCGCAGGTCCATCAGCCGTCGCACGGCCGCCGACGAACGGGTCTTGATGGCCTCCTCCATATACTTGCCGACGAGGACGAAGGCGATGATGACCGCTGACACCTCGAAGTAAACGTCTCGCTTTTCAGCGGCGACCGGCAAGATCCATGGGAAGAACACGACGGCCGTGCTGTAGAGGTACGCTGTGCTGGTCCCGAGCGCCACGAGAACGTCCATGTTGATGGAGCGGGTCCGTAGCGCGCTCCAGGCGCCTTTGTAGAATCCCCACCCCCCAATGAATTGAACGGGGGTGACGATGATGAAGAGCCACTTCCCCCACGTGAACCACGGCAGGGCGGGAATGGGTGCCCAGGTGACGATCGTCGCGCCGGCCGCGAGCGCAATGAAGGCTGCCGCGCGCAGGACGGCCAGTATCAGGACGCCGGTGAGCGCGACGCTCACCCGCCTCCGCATCGTCTTGAGCTCTGCCTCGGGCGATTCGAACGTCCGCAGGCAGTTGACGCTGCAGAAGTAGTACGTTCGCGCGCCGCGCTCCGTCTTGAGAGCGGTGTTTTTGTCGACAACCATTCCGCAAATCGGATCTTTGGCCAGCTCGTGGAGACGCGGTCGCTCTGCAGGGCTCGGAGCGCGTATCGGCTGCGCGGTCACGCGTACACCAGTCTCTGGACCTGGGGCAAATACAGCATGGTCATGCCGCCAGCTCGCGCTTCATTCGCTCATAGGTCGCATCGTCGATCTCGCCCGCCGCGTAGCGCCGCCGCAGGATCTCCAGAGGCTCGTCGCGCGCCGACGGGCCCTCGGTCGATCGCATGCCGCTCCCGAGCCACCGCACCAGCACGATCGCGCCCACCACGATGACGGCCCAGAAGGCAACCATCCCGATCCAGCCGAGCGCCATTCCCAGCCCCCAACGCCAACCGTCGACGCCGTTGGCCGCGGCGTTTCCATAGCCCCACATCATGCCCGGTCCCATCCAGCCGGGGCCCATGAATCCCGGTCCCATCATCGTTGCTCCAGCGGACATCGCCAGCAGACTGACCACGAAAACTCCCGCGATGATTGCGAAAAGTACGCTGATAGAACGCATACTGTCCTCCTCCCGGCAGGCCGCGACGTCTCACGCATCGCCCTCGATCCCGACCTGATTTCCTTATAGGCATTGGTCGAACCGACGTCCCACCGTTGGCAGGGTGGTTTTCGTTGCGCCCGAGGGTAGCCCCGACCACCCGACGGGGCGGCCGGGAGAGGGGTCAAGAGGGTGAGAGAGATCGGTCAGCGAAACGCGGGCATGACACGGTCGACGAACGTCTCCAGGGCGTCAAGATCCACCGGCGGGCGGATCGCGAGGCTGATGCGCTGCGCGCCGGCGTCGACGTACTGGCCGAGTCGGTCCACGACCTCCAGCGGAGAGCCTGAGATGGCTCCGTCGGGCTGTGCCCCGGCGGGGGGCGTTCCCCGCGAGGACATACGGAAGTGCACGTTGACGCTGCGCTCGAGAGTTCGCGGGTCACGGCCAAGCTGTTCGCACCACTGGTCGAGCACAGCGTTCTTGTGCCGATACTCCTCGGGGGAGATGTATGCCTGATTCGACCCGTCGGCCCACCGGGCCGCGATCCGCAGCGTGCGGCGCTCGCCGCCACCCCCGACGATGATGGGGATCCGTTCCTGGACAGGGCGCGGCGCATTTGGCGCGTCCTTGACCTGGTAATACTCGCCGACGAACGTGCTTCGCTCCTGGGTGAAGAGGGCTCGCACGATGCGCACCCCCTCCGAGAGTCGGTCCATACGCTCCTTGACCGGCGGAAACCGAAAGCCGTAGCCGTCGTGCTCGGGCTCGTGCCAGCCCGCGCCAAGGCCCACGGTCAGTCGTCCCTTACTGAGATGGTCGATGGTGGTGAGCGACTTGGCGAGGAGCGCCGGGTTTCGGTAGCCCATCCCGAAACACAGGCATCCGATCCGACAGCGCCGGGTCTCCAGGGCGAGCGCGGCGAGGCTGGCAATGGATTCGAAAACGGGATGGCTGCCGTCGACGGGAGGCGACTCGTAGAAGTGGTCCCACACGGTGATCAGGTCGAAGCCAGCGGCGTCGCAACGCCGCCAGAGGAGGCGAAGCTCGTCCAGATCGATGTCTTGCGGGCCGATATGAACGCCCAGCTCGACGCGCGCCATTCCAGACCTCCTTCTGCTACAGCCGCTGACGGCCGCGATAGCCGGCGTCCAGCTCGTGCCAGAATTGAACCTCCGGCTCGTCCATGAGCCAGCACAGGTAGACGACGCGGCCATCACGCATCGTGCGAAAATCCACCATCCCACGATCAGGGTCCTTCAGCTCGCACCCCAGCTCCGCAATGGCGCGGACTGCACGAGTCATGTCACGCTGCGCCGCCTCGGAGGCGGCGGTGAGCTGAGCGGTCTCACCACCTGGCTCGATGTGGCCGTTGGATCGAGCGCCGCCGTGGATCCGCTCGGCGAGCTGCTCCTGGATGTGGAGAAGGCGCTCCCGCGCGGCGCGAAGCTCGGCAAGGATGTCGCGGAGGCGGGGCAGCAGTGCGTTCGCCTCGGCGACCGTGAATAGCCGCGGCGCGCCCCGTTCAGCCATCGGACGAGGAGGCGGCGGCGAAGGAATCCAGGAGCGATGGGAGCTCCGCGAGGGAGCTGATCCGAGGCTGGTAGTCCCCTGTGCTCTGGCCCTGGCGATCCAGAAGCACGGCCGCGATCCCGACGCTCGCCGCGCCTCCGACGTCCTCGCGCACTTTGTCCCCGACGTGCACGACCCGCTCGGGAGGAACGCCTGCAAGCTCGAGCGCGCGTCGGTAGAGCCGCGCGTGCGGCTTGACGTACCCTTCCAGCTCGGACACGACGGCGAAGTCGAAGGCGTCCGCGATTCCGTGCGCGGCGCAAAGCGACATGAGGCGCGACTCCCAGTTCGACACGATCCCCATTCGGTAGCCGCGCTCCTGGAGTGCCCGAAGCGCGTCGGGCACGTCCGGGAAGAGGGTGAAGAACCGGGTCCCCACGTAGAGGTCAAAGAACGCCGAGCGCGCGGCGCTCGCGTCCGCGACCCCGGCGAGGGAGAGGATCGTTTCGACGTGAAGCTCGCGCCTGCGGGCCGTCGCGGCGGCGTCGAGGCTGAGATCGTCGCCGAGCCACGTCGGCACCAGCTCGTCCACCACGCGCCGCGACTCCTGCACGATGCGCTCGACCTCTGGCATGGCGAGCACGCAGCCGTGTTCGGCGAGCAAGCGCTGGTAGGTTGGGGCCGGCCGCGGAACGTTGACCAGGGTGTCGCCCACGTCGAAAAGGACCGTCGTGAATCGCACGGGTCATTGTAGCCGGTCGGATCGCTTCAAACGCCGCGTCGCTCGCAGGCTCGTTCCCCAGCGGAGCCGCGTGCAATTCGAGCGGTCATCCCGCGCGCCCGCGAGGGACCGCTGTCAATCGCGAGGTGCTTCGCCTGCGGGCTCAGCATGACGGCCCATCGCGAGATGCTTCGCCTGCGGGCTCAGCATGACGGCCCATCGCGAGGTGCTTCGCCTGCGGGCTCAGCATGACGGCGCGTCGCGTCCGATGCACCGGATGTGCGTACTAGCCAGCCCAGTACCACTGATAGGCGTTGAAGGCCATGCCCGGTTGGCCCGGCCAGCGCGGCTCCACGCCCTTCAAGCCGGCGCGGATCGCGTGCACGTCGATCTGGTAGTAGAGCGGTAAGTACGTCACGTCCTCCGACGCGAACTTGACGAGCGCGACCAGCACGGCTTGGCGCTCGACTGGGTCCACCGTCGTGATGTACTGCCGGTACATGGCATCGAACTCCGGGCGGCTGTACGCGCCGCGGTTGCCGCCCCGCCACCGGTTCGCCTCGGATGCGATCAGCTCGGTCTGCCATTTCGAGAGCCAATCGGCCTGGATGGACGTCGCCGAGAAGCCGATGCCGGGGTACTTCGCCCGATACTCCTGGTCGTTCTGCTTCGCCTTGGGGACGATCTCCACGCTTGGATTGATGCCGACGGCCTTCCACGCGTCCGCGATGATCTGCACTTCCTTCTGGTTTTGCGTCTCTTCCGTCGTTCGGAGCTCGAGGTCGAAGCGCTCCCCGGTACTGTTCCGGAGGACGCCCTCGTCGCCTCGTGTCCAGCCGGCGTCCTGGAGGAGCGTGGCGGCGCGGTTCGGGTCGTAGGGGTACTTCGCGATCACCTTGTCCGCCGCGGGAAACGCCGCGTCGTTCGGGGCCAGGTACATGTCCGCCATCGTGCTGAGGCCGTGGAGCAGCGCCTCGACGAGCTGGGCGCGATCGAGCGCATGGAGGAGCGACTGCCGAACGCGTACGTCGCGCGAGGGCGGCGGGCGCGGCTCGCGGTACTGCAGCTCGCCGTAGCGGATCTTTGTGGGGATCGTGAGCACGCTGCCGTCACCGCGCGCCTCCATCTGCTCTTTCAGCACGAGCCCCTCGTCGCCGCGGATCAGGTTCCCGAGGGTGATGTCGAGGGTGCCGGCGAGCATTCGGGACACGGCCTGATTGGCGTCCTGGACGAAATTGACGACGATGTCCCGGATCTTCGGTTTTCCCAGGACGAACCCGTCGAACGCCTGCCCCTTGAGATACGTGCCCTGGACCCAATCGGTGACTCTGTACGGCCCGAGGCCGACCCAGTCGCGCGTCCAGGCGGACGTGTTGGTGAAGGCCTGCACGTCGCGGTCCACGAGGGGACCAAAGATCGCCTTTGGGAGCGGCTCCAGGTCCCAGGCGTTGGCAAAGACGTACGTCTCCCTCCAGTGCACGACGAAGGTCTGGGGATCGAGCACCTCGATCGAATCGATGAACTTCTCGGGCTCGTGGTCCTCCGCGGGGAGATCCGGGTTCATGATGAGACGCCAGGTGAAGGCCACGTCGTCGGCCGTGAACGGAGAGCCGTCCTGGAAGGTCGCCTTCCGAAGGGTATAGGTCGTCTCCATGCGCTGGTCGTCGAGTAACCGCCACGTGCCCTTCTCCAGCGAGGGTGGCTCGGTGGCGAGGACTGCCATCGGACTCCCGTGGCTGTCGTACTGAATGAGCTTCGCCGCGAAGAGGAAGCTGTAGTCGGCCCGTCCCGTTCCGCCGCCACTGAACTTGCTTCCCAGAGCCGGAGGCTCGTCGAAGAGCCCGATGTTGAGGGGCTTCACGACAACGGCGCTTCCGGCGTCGGCGTCAGGGCTGGGAGGCTTCGTCGGCGCGCCGGTCGTGGAGCAGCCCAGGAGGAGCGTGCCGAGAAGGACGAGCCCCAGCCACCGATCAAACCGGGGCCGATCTGGACGCCCCGCGCCCCTCCTGGGAGAGGGGGTGGGTGAGGGGGCGTGTCTCGTCGACATGGGGGATGCGCTCGTCATCGAACCCTGACGTGGCGGCCCGCTACGGCTGACCGTGGAGCGCCTCATAGACCCGCTCGGCCGTGATCGGCGCCGTCATAATGCGCACGCCCACCGCGTCATACACGGCGTTGACGATCGCCCCGCCGACCCCCGTGTTCGTCGTCTCCCCGGCCGCTTTGGCCCCGTACGGTCCCGGCCCCTCGTCGCTGGGGAGGATGATGGAGCGGAAGGGCGGCGCATCCATCTCGGTGGGTAGCTTGTACTCGCCGAGGCTCAGCGTCGTCACGCGGCCGTCCTGAATGACCAGCTCCTCGGTCATGGCCTGGCCATAGCCATAGACGAAGCCGCCGTCGAGCTGGCCCTGATGGGCGACGGGATTGATCACCGTGCCCACGTCCACCACCGCCACAGCGTCGCGGGTGCGGACCTGGCCGGTGTCGCGATCAACCTCCACCTCGACCATGTAGGCGAAGAAGTTGTAGTCACCGCCTTCATCGCTATGGTGCTCGGCGGCGTCGTACGCGCCGACCACCTCGACGGCCGGTCCCGCCGCGATTCGCCGGGCCACCTCCAGGTACGGCGCGGACTCGCGTCCCCCGTCGGCCACGAAGCGGTCGTTTTCGAGCCGCACCTGGCCCGCGGGCCACCCCATCACTTCGGCGGCCAGCTCTTCCAGCTTCTCCTTGAGCGTCTGCGCGCCGGCCAGGGCCGCCCGACCGACCACGTGCGTCGTACGGCTCCCACCCACGCCGCCGTCGAAGGGCGCTTCGCGCGTTGAGCCGAAGCGTACGTGGATCCGCTCCTCGGGGACGGAGAGCGTCGCCGCGGCGACCCGCACCAGCACGGTGGCCGAGCCGCCGCCCTGGTCGGGCGCGCCGTAGAGGGCCTCGATGGTGCCGTCCGGCATGAGGCGAAGGAGCATCTCCGTCCTGCCCTGACCGACGTGCCGATTTCGAATGGCGAGGCCCCGGCCGCGGCCCGGCGGGAGCGGAGCACCCCACCCGGTCTCGCGCTTCAACGTCTCCAGCACCTCGACCGCGCGCGGCTTGCGCACCTTCCCGCCGGTCAGGTCCGTATCTCCCTCGCGCAGCGCATTGCGCAGGCGGAACTCCAGCGGGTCCATGTCGATCGCGCGCGCGATGTGGTCCACGTGTCCCTCGCCGGCCAGGCCTCGATGGAACGAGCCGGGCGCGCGCATGTTTCCGGTGGGCTGGAGGTTGGTGTACACGAAGAACGACTCCAGCCGGGCGTTGGGGATGTTGTAGACCTCCATCGAGTCGAGACCGCCGCTCGCCGTCTGCTGCGGGTTCGGGCGCCCCCCTCCGTAAGCGCCCCCGTTCAGGTACGCTCGCGCTTCGTGGGCGATGATCTTGCCCTCTCGATTCACGGCGGTGCGCAGGTAGTACTTCGCCGAGTGCTGGGGCGCGGCAGCGCCCAGCTCGTCCGTGTAGGACATGACCGAGCGAATGGGGCGCCCCGTCGCCTTCGCCAGGTAGTAGCAGGCGAACTCCTCGATGGAGTGACCCTTGCCACCGAAGTCGCCGCCGATGAACATGCTGTCCACGACGATGCGGTCCGTCGGCAGGTCGAGCGTCTTGGCGAGCTGCGCGCGCAGACCAAAGGGCGCCTTGTTCGTCGTCACGACCTGCAAGATCCCCTCGGCATCGATCCATACGACGCAGCCGTGCGGCTCGATATAGCCCTGGTGCTGGCGCGGGCCCGTATAGACGTCTTCGACGACGCGGTACGCCTGGGCGAAGACGCGCTCGATCTCCTCCTCGCCCTTCTGCGCGAAGGCGTACCCCTGAAGGTTCGGGTGGGGCATCGGGGGGCGCTTGCCGGTGAAGAAGTAGCTCGCGCCGTCCGGATGGAAGATCGGAGCCCCATCGGCGAGCGCCTCTTCCGCGTCGAACACCGCCGGCAGCTCCTCGTACTGGACCTCGATCCGACCCACGGCTTCCTCGGCCGCCTCCCGCGTCTCCGCCGCTACCGCCGCGACCCGCTCTCCCACGAAGAGGACGCGGTCGTAGGCGAGGACCGGCCAGTCGTAGAGGACCCGCCCGAAGTATCGGAGTCCGATGTCCTTCCCGGTGATCACGGCGTGTACGCCCGGGACCGCCCGGGCGGCGGACGTGTCGATGGATGCGATGCGGGCGTGTGGATGTGGACTGAGCAGGAACCGGGCGAAGAGCGTGCCGGGAAGCTGGACGTCCCCAACGTACCGGGCGCGACCGGTGACCTTGAATGGGCCGTCCAACCGGTATTCCGGCTTCTCGAGCGCGCGGGCCACGTCCTCGGTGCGAAGCGCGCCGCCGTGCGGGAGGTGGTGGCCGTCGTGGTGCTCCGTCATCATGCCTCCGTCGATTCAGCTTACCGTTCGATTCTGATGCGAACAATCCTCCCGGGGCTCACGGCGATGGGCCAGAGCGCCGGCCCGCGAGCCGGAACGCGCCGGGCCGCGCGGCCGGGCGTCCGATGGCGCGATCACGACCCCACGACGTCCCAGTCCTGGGCGTTCCATGCTTCGGTGCTGTTCCCAGAGTCCGCCGGCATCACGTTCTTCAGCCGCGCCCCGATCATCGTCGGCTGGGCGTTGTAGTAGATCCCGATCACCGGGAGTTGATCCGTCATATGGTGAACGATCTGGCCCAGGATCGCCACGCGCTCCGTGTGGGGGATGGTCGTCATGAACTGGTCGATCAGCGCATCGAAGGTCGGGTTCATGTAGCGCGAGCGATTGCCCCCGCTGAACCGATTCTCGGGCATCGGCGCCTCGCGGCTGTGCAGGTGGGCGATGTCATCTTCGGAGTTCGGGAGCCGCCAGAGACGGACGCCCGGATACGACGTGTTGTACTCGCGATCCCGACGCCGCGCGTCGGGGATCACGAACGACTCGGCGGCGATGCCGGCCTGCTTGAAGTAATCGGTGATGGCGAGGATCCGCTCCTCGTGCCCCGGATTCGTCCAGACGTCCAGCGTCAGCCGCTCGCCGCTCGGCCGCTGATACATCCCGTCTCCGCCCCGCGTGAAGCCGAGCTGCTCGATGAGCTGGCCCGATCGTCGCGGATCGAAGTCGTACTTCACGATGCTGGGCTCGATCTCGGGATAGACGGCCTCCCGCGGGCTGATGAACGAGTGAGCGACGGGGACCGCGCCGGACTCCAGGACCTCCACCATCTGCTGTCGATCGATGGCTTGAACGAGCGCCTTTCGGAAGCTCGCATCCAGCAGGAGCGGCTGCCCCGGGTTGACGAACTGGACCCAGAGGGCGATCCAGTCGGTGATGCCCACCGCGACGGCGCCCTTCGTCCACGAGTCCCTCAGCGCGCTCGTCTCGGACATCTGGAGGCTGCGGCCAAGGGTCAGCTCGACCTCTCCGGCCAGGATGTTGGCGACGAGGGTGTTGGGGTTGGGGATGAACCGAACCTCGATCTCGTCGATCTTTGGCCGCCCCAGGACGTACGCGTCGTTGGCCCGGAGGACGACGTGGCTGTCCGCCACCCACTGCTTGACGCGAAACGGGCCGGTCCCCACATAGGCCTCGGTCCAATAGGGCTGCTGGCCGATCGCATCCTTGTTGTCGAGATAGACCTGCTCCAGGACGTGGCGCGGCCGAGGGAATCCGAAGCGCCGGGTGAAAAGCGAGTCCGCGTCCACGTACGGGCGCTTCCACCGGATGACGATCGTCCGCGCGTCGGGCGCGTCCACCGATGCAATCGAATCGAATCCGTTGTGGCCGAAGACGGGAAGGTCCCGGTCCTGGCCGAGCTGGATGGTGAAGACCAGGTCCGACGAGGTGAACGGGGTCCCGTCGTGCCAGCTCACGCGATCCTTGATCTTCCAGGTCGTCTCCATCCTTCCGTCGGGAAGGAGCTGCCAGAGGCCGTTCTCGACTGATGGAACCGCCTCGGCGAGCTGCGCGACAAGGGTGCCGCGGTTGTCTTGCACGCTGAGGCCGCGATTGGTCAGCTCCTCGAGAGCGCCGCCGCCCTGAATGGTGCCGGAGCCTATGCCGATGAACTCGGAGCTAATGGTCGGCGGATCGCTGAGAACGGCCGCGATGATCCGCTTTTGCCCGGTGGAGCCAACCGCGCGCGCGTCGGTCGATTCGCTCCCGCGCACCCCGGTGTTCGGCGTGGTGCACGCGACGGATGCCAGCAGAAGGATCGCGATCAGTGAGCGGTGACGCAGCCCGAGGGGTGGCATCACGGCAAGCCGTATTCGCCCCAACGGGCGGCCACGCGCGCGGCCAGCTCGCTGCTGACGCGGTTCACCTGGTTGAACCGGTAACCCTTGAAGTGCATCGTCGCGTCGATGCCGAGGCCGCAGGACGGGGGCTCGAACGGATCATCCGGGTTCTCGGTGGCGTGCCCGCGCACGGGCTTTTCCGGGCCCTGGACGATGTGCTTACCGGGCTGGGCGAAGTACGTCACGCGCCAGAGCACGTCGGTCCAGCTCCGCACGTCGCAGTCGTCATCCACGACGATGACCCAGCGCTCGCCGGCGACGGCCCAGGCCCCCTCCATGATCCGGCGTGGCTCGTCGGCGCTGCTGATCTTGGCCGATATGATGACCATCCCGTTGCGCCCGACTTTCGCCACCTGGACGCGCTTGATGTTGGTCATCCCGGTGTGCTCGATGAGGCGGCGCTGGAACGAGGCGCCCCGGAACAGGTCGCGCGGGTAGTCCTCGACCATCCAGCAATACAGGCCGTAGCTGACCGGCTGCGCCCGATGGGTGATGCACGTGACCTTGATCAGGAACGTCTCCTGGTGGGCGACGTAGAAGCCATTCGACTCCCCGTGCGGACCCTCCGGAACGCGAACGTTGGGGACGACCTCGCCTTCGATGATGATCTCCGCGTTGGCGGGTACCCGCAGATCGTTGGTCTCGCACTTGACCAGCTCGGTGGGGCTGCCGCGCCACGCGGCGGCGGCTTCGTACTCGCTCATGCCCTCGGCATCGGCCGGAACGGGGCTGCCGGCCGCCATCGTGAGCAGCGGATCCATGCTGAGGGCGATGGCGCAGGGCGTCGGCAGGCCCTTGATCTCGTTCTTGAGGATGTGCTCGAGGCCGTCCGCGCGGGCGCCGCTCCGATCGCCCGGGTTCGGCTGCTCGCCCACCGGGTGCGATCCGCGAATCTGGACCGACAGCGTGTCCTTATCGTGGATCATCACCCGATACGAGCCCATATTGTGAACGCCGGTATCGGGGTCGGCGGTGATGAAGGCGTGGGTCGTGCCGATGTACTGGCCGGCGTCGCCTTCGTGCCACCAGGGAGTAGGAAAGGCGTAGACATCGACCTTGTCACCGGTGAGGACCACGTCTTTGCAGGGGCCCGTGGGCCGCTCCACGGACGCCAGCCGGTTCTCCAGCCCGACCAGGATCTTCTCGTAAATGCGGTCGTGGTCGGGCGGTACGCCCAGGGAGAACGCGACCCGCTCGTCGGTCGTGAGGAGATTGGCTGCGAGGGGAAGCCCCGGGTACCCTTTGACGTTCTCGAACAAGATTGCGGGGCCCCCGCGCTCCAGGGCGCGGGCGCAGATCGCGCCGATCTCGTGCTTCAGGTCGACCTCGGCGGCCACCCGCCGCAGCATCCCGGCGGCCTCGAGGTCATCGATGTACGTGCGGATGTCCTTGTAGCCGCCCGACTTCGGGCCCGCGGGGCCTGTCGCGGTCATCTATCGCTCCTCCATCAGTCCGGGGCCGTGTTCGTTTGGCGAATCAACGGTGCGGGGCCATTTTGCGCTGCGGGCGCGGCTGGGTCAACCGACGGGAATGGTTCTGACGCGCCGTTCGCGGCTGATCGGTTCCGAAGGGTGTATGCTGTGCATGATCTGCGGGGGCGACCCCGTGCGAGCAGGGAGGTGAACGGTGGCGGCCGGGCCTGCGCTTTATATTGGCACCGAGAACGGACTGTATCGTGGCGAGCCATCACCGGCGGGGTATCGGGCGCGGCTGCTCGGCCTCGAGGGGCTGGGCGTGCTGCGCGCTCGCGTCGTCGCCGACGTGTCCGACCCGCGGCGCCTGTACGCCGGCACGACGCGCGGGGGCGTTTTCCGCAGCGCCGACGCCGGAGCCACGTGGCAGGAGGCCAACGCGGGGATCGTGTACAAGGACGTGTGGTCGATCGTCCAGCATCCGACCACGGGCAGGATTTACGTCGGGACGAGCCCGGCGGACGTCTTCTGGAGCGACGACGGCGGCGAGTCCTGGACCGAGTGTGCCGCGCTTCAGCAGCTCCCCTCCACGAAAGGTTGGACGGGCCCATTGCCGCCCCACGTCAGCCGAATGAAGACCCTTGCCCTGGCGGACGACGCACCGTATATCTATGGAGCGATCGAGGAGGGCTGGGCCGTTCGCAGCAGCGATGGCGGATCGACCTGGCAGCAGATCGCCCAGGGCATGGACCACGATGGCCACGCCATCGCGCCCATTCGGGGCAACGCGCGCACGGTCGTGGCGACGGGCGGCAAGGGGATCTACCGCAGCGCCGACGCCGGCGAAAGCTGGGCCAAGGTGAGCGAGAACCTCCTACCGTATCGATACACACCGGCGGACATCGTGCAGCATCCGGCCAATCCGGGCGTGCTCGTCACGGCGCTCTCGACGCAGGGGCCGGGCGGGTGGCAGCGTGGTACCATCGGCGTCGCATACGCGCGCAGCGTCGACGCTGGCGTGAGCTGGGAGCTGTTGCCCAGCGTGGCGGAGAGCACGCGGGCGGTGCCCCGGGCCCTCATCGCGGATCCCAAGGAGCCGGACACGATGTTCGCGGGGATGACCGACGGCACGGTGTGGATGAGCCGTGATGGCGGAGCGTCGTTCGCGGAGGTCCTCTCCGATCTTCCGTCGGTTCATAGCCTGGCCCTCGCGGCAGCTTAATCGTACTGAAAGGAGGACACAGCGGTGGCTCAAGAGACCGGCGAGCGGGTATGGGATAAGTTCCTCACTGAGCAGGACAAGGCGCACCTTGAAATCGTCGGCGAAAAGCGCAAGCGCGAATTCGGATCGCGCCCGGCGCTGCTCCTCATCGACCTCTACCGCTGGGTCTTCGGCGACGAGCCTGAGCCCCTGCTCAGGTCGGTCGAGAAGTGGCCGGGGAGCTGCGGGCTCGCCGGCTGGAACGCCATCCCCGCCATCCAACGGCTGCTCAGCGCGGCGCGCGCCGCCGGCGTGCCGGTGATCCACACGACCGGTGCCGAGCTGGAGATGCGCCACTGGGCCAATCGAACCGAGCGCGAGGAAGACGCCGAAATGTCCGACCGCGCGCGACGGAAGAACGACATCCTTCCCGAGGTTGCGCCGATCGACGGCGAGCTGGTGATCCGCAAAAGCTCGCCCAGCGCCTTCTGGGGCACGCCGCTCATCGGCCACCTGGTGAGCCAGGGCGTGGACACGATCCTGGTCGGCGGGGAGAGCACGAGCGGTTGCGTGCGGGCCTCTGTCGTCGACGGGTGCACCAACCGTTTCAAGATGTTCGTCGTGGAGGACTGCGTCTTCGATCGGCACGAGGCGTGCCACGCCGTCGAGCTGTTCACGATGAACCAGAAGTACGCGTCGGTCATCCCCGTCGATGAGGCGGTGAGCTACCTCAGCCGCTTCGAGGACGGGAAAGACACGGGAGTGACCCTCACCAACCGCTGAGGTTCGGCGACTGAGGAGCGGGCCTGGAAGTTCGCTCCTCAGTCAGCGCGTGCGCTGCCAGGTCTCGACGTTCCAGGTGTTCGTGGCCGACTGAACGGAGCTGCGCGGCGGCACGCCGCTCACGCCGTTCGCCACGGTGATCGCCTCGATGCGGTAGTTGATGGGGAGGATCGGAAGGTCCTCGCTCACGTGGCGCATCACAGCAGCTTCGATCTCGATCTGGCGTTCGCGCTCCAGGGTACGCCCCCACTCGTCGAGAAGCTGGTCGACGTCGTCATTGGCGTAGCCCCAGACGTTTGCGCCCCGGGGATTCTGCGGCGTGCGGCGGTTGCGCCCGTCGATGCGGGGGATGTTCGCCTCGAAATCGGTGCTGATGCCCGAGAGATCCGTCGTCGAAAAGACGTACGTCGGGTCGGACTGGACGCTGAGGGGCACGTTCTCGAAGGCCACGTCGAACCCCGCCGCTTTCCACATGTCCGCGATGACGGCCTGCAGCTCCTCGCGCTCACGGTTTCCGGACGTTGTGGAGAAGGGGAGCGCAAAGCGCTCGCCCCGGTCGTTGCGCAGGAGTCCATCCGCGCCCTTGCGCCATCCCAGGTCGGCGAGCAGAGCCTGGGCTCCCGTCGGATCGAAGGGATACTTCACGAGGCCGGCCTCGATTCGCTCAAAGCCCGTTGTGCCGGGCGCGATGTACGAGTTTGCGACCTGGAGCAAGCCGAAGTAAAGGTCGCGGACGATCGACTCCCGATCGATGGTCTGGTACAGGGCTTTGCGCATACGCACGTCGCTGACCTTGGCGTCCTCCGGCCTGAGGCGAATTTCGAAGATGAGCCGGGGGTAGGTCATCACCCGGCCGGCGCCGGTGCTTTCCCAATCGTCCTTCAGCGTCCGTGCATGCTCGAGACCAAAAGAGCTGCCGAGCCAAACGTCGATGTCGCCCGCGCGGATGTTGGCGACGGCTGTGTTCACGTCGGGGACCGTCTTGAACAGGATGCTCGAGATCGGGGGCCGCCCACTGAAGAAGCCGTCGAAGGCCTGAAGCTGCACCTGGCTCCCGGGCACCCAATCCACGATCCGGAAGGGCCCCAGCCCGACGAAGGCGCTCGACCAGTACGTCGCGTTGACGAAGGCATTCCGGTCGCCGGTGAATAGCGGATCGAGGATGTGCTTCGGCAGGACGAAGAGATCACGCTCGGTGAGCCGCCCGGCGCCCACGAACACCGACTTCCACCGAATGGATACCGTGTGGGCATCGACGGTCTCGACGTCCTCGATGCGGTTCACCGCCTGCCGGGACTTGTATGGAACATCTGGCGCGATGGCCACCTGCCAGCTGAAGACGATGTCGTCGGCGGTGAGCGGCGTGCCGTCGTGCCAGCGCGCGTTCGGCTGGAGGCTCCAGATCGTTTCCGATCCGCCGTCCGAACGGAGCTTCCACGTCCCGTCGTCCAGGGACGGCAGCTTGGTCGCGATTCCGGGGACGTACGTGCCCTGGGCGTCCGCCTCGGCGAGGACGCGATGGACCATCGCCTGCAGCTCTTCGGGTCCGCTCTTGCCGCCCGCGAACATCTCGCCGAACCCGTCGACGTTCGCGTCAGTCGCGACGACGAGCGTGCGGGCCGGTGGCTCCTCACTGGGCGCCGAGCGCGGCGCCTGGGAGCCGGGCTGCGGGGCCGCGCATGCGACGACGAGGAGCGCGGCGAGCGCCATGACGTGAGGCTGGGGGCGCATCACCGCACGAGTCCAGCCGCCGCCGTTGCGCCGTCCCGTCGGCTATTCGCCCTCGAGGGTGCGCGGGTCGACGCCATTCGCGCCGCGATAGCTGTAGCGGCCGATCTTGGGCGGTTTCGGCGGCTTCGTCGCGACCTGGTACAGCACGGTGAGGTCATCGGTTTCGTTGGCGAGCTGGTAGTAGTAGCTCTGGTTGATGTGGACCAGCTCGCCTGGCTTCAGCACGACGTCCTCGTCCTCGTTGACCCCGCGGATGTGCAGCTCGCCCTGGAACACCATGAAGATGTGCTCCGATCCCGGGTGGCAGTGCATCTCGTCGCGCTGGCCCGGGCGGTAGATGTTGATGACCGCCTGGGCATAGCGGTTCTCGGTGAGGCGCACATAGCCGCCACCCTTCGGGTTCGGCGTAATGTTGTCCGGAATGCTGACGACCTGCCAGCCCTTGGTGCGGAGCTTCTGCTTGTTCTGGTAGTCGCGATCGCCGTGGGTGTTGTCGTCCATCAGCACGTTGCTGGTGTCCAGCGGCTGAACGTCGGTTTCCGCCATGGCTGCCCCCTTCTGCACGCATCGACGCGATGGTCGGATTATGTTCGCGTCGTGGTGCGGTGTCAATTACGCGGCTGAACGGGAACCGGCGCAGGGCCGCGACCAACGCCGCTTCTATATCCGGAGGGCGCGGGGGCAGCGCTCACTTCACGCTCCATTCGTGCGCATTTCAGGTCTGGTTCGATCCCATGACGGCGCCGCTCGTGACGTTTTCGATGCGATTGTTCATGGCGACCGAGGCCGCCGTGGCGCCTCAGGTGTACCGTTGAGGAGCCACTCGAGGTCCACGCCGCCGCGGTATGGGCCCTGGACGACGGCGCGCGAGACTCGCTCGGAAAAGCCCACCGGGTTGGCCGGCGCGGCCGCCACGAGGACTTTGGGCCCGGTCGCCTGAACGGTGCCCGCCGGGATTTCGCCCGATCGCGATCCAGCCCGACCGGGTCCGGCGCGGCTTACCAGGCTGAAAACGGGTGCGATCTCCCAGAGCGCGCGGACCGTTCGGGTCATCGTGCCACCTCAAAAACCGTAGAACCGCCGCCCGTTGTCGTTCACGATCTTTGTCGCGACCGCCGTGCTGAACGCGCCCCGCTCCGCCATCTGCACGAGCACTCGGTGCGCGAGCATCTCGGACGACGGGTCCGAATGCGCGTAGTCGGTGCCGATCATGAGGTAATCCTCGGCGCCATAACTGAGGAGCGTGGGAATGTCATCTTCGGTGTCACACGTCACGTAGAAGCGGTTGTGGGCGAGGAACTCGGTCTTGAAGTTGTACGGGGCTTTCGCCGCCTTTCCCCGCATGCCGATGTCTTTGATGAGGTACGGAATCCACGATGCGCCGGCCTCGATGAAGCCGAATCGCAGACGCGGGAACAGATCCGGTACGCCGGTCGTTGCGAGCGATTTGAACGCGGAGAGCACGTTGAAGACGGACATATTGGCGGTATCGGTCACGCTCGCGGTGTTCGAGATGTCCGCGTCTCCGGTGCCCTGATGGACGCAGATGGGGAGGTCGAGGCGCTCCGCCTCCGCGTAGAGGGGGTAAAAGTAGGGGTCGCCAGCCGGTCTGTTTCCTGCCTCCACGCCCTTCTTCATCACGCCGCACGCGCCGTGGTCCCGGGCGAAGCGCAGCTCCTCCACCGCGTCTTTGATCGAGAGCATCGGAGCCTGTGCGACCCAGCGCAGCCGTCCGCCTGAGCTCGCCGTTCGATCGGCGATCCAGCGGTTGTACGCTTTGCAGAGCGCCACATCGACTTCGGGGCGGTCGGTCACCGCGTGGAGGAACGTGGTCGGATAGAGCGCCTGCACCTCGATCCCCAGCTGATCCATGTGCCGGAGGCGCTCCCCAACATCGAGCAGCTCGCGGGTCGCGCGGGTCGTACCGGTCGCCTCGTCGCTGCGGAAACGATGCAGGCGCGCGTTGCCGCCGACGAGCCAGACGTTGTGGCGTCTACCATCCGACGGACCGCTCGTCTCATGGGCCGACAGCTCGAAGCTCAACGGTTTGTATCGGCGATCGGCTTCGTCGAGGTATTCCCAGGTCTGGTCGTTTTCGTCGACGTGCGCGTCCGCGTCGATCGCGTGCATGGCGACACCTCCCGCTTCCTGCGCCCAGTCTAGCCAGGCGAGGACAGGCAAGCAACTCACGCGGCACCACGGTGTGTCCGAGGCTGTCGGCAAGCGAGGAAGCGCGCGAGCACGCGCCTCCATTTGATCGGGTCGGCTCAGCGCTTGGCGCGCGCTCCGGCCGGCAGCCCCAGCTCGGTCCAGCGCACGTCGGCCGGGACGACTTCGACCACGCAGCGGATCTCGTCGGCGGGAAAATCCGACCCGACACCGACGGGGTCGCCGCCATTCTGGACGGCCTTGATGGACGCGAGCAGGAGGGCGCGCATGTGGACGATGGCGAGGTCTGCCTGGCCGATGTGCTCCGTGCTGCGGTCGAAGATGCGCGTCATGCTCTCCTGAACGCCGGCGTCCTGATCGGGAATCTTCGGGATGCCGGACCAGCTATCGACGCGCATTGCCGCTCGGTCCTGGAGGTGACCGTTCTCCCGGGTGCGGAGCTTGTGGAAGCGGTCGACCATGTCGTAGGGGTGCGTGCCCTCGGTGATCGGGCGATCGTCGGCGTGGGTGAAGTTAAAGGTGAACACCCAGTTGTGGGTGTCGTCGATGGGGACCCAGGCGTGCGCCGCCTGGACCTGGTCCGCGACGAAGGGCACGATGGTGTACCACGGCATGATGAACGGCGTGATCCGGACGTACTGTTTGCCGGCGTCCGCTTGGCGGAGCGCGCCGTAGCGGAAGCCGTACGGCATGTCCTGCAGCTCGATGCGCGGAGCGGCGTCGCGGGCGGCCAGATCGGTCTCCTCGGGTGTGATCGTCCGTCGGTGCAGCCAGGAGAGGTGGGAGGAGTCGATGCCACCCTCAATGCTCTGGAGGTAGTTGCACTCGATGAGCACCTTCTTGGCGAAGGTGTTCGTTCGAACGTTCCATTCATAATGGGGGAATGGCGGAGTCTTCTCGGGCGGGCCCAGATACGCCCAGACCACGCCGCACGCCTCGCGCGTTGGGTACGCGGCGACGAGCTTCTTGCCCTCCCAGATGCGAACCCCGGACTCGTTGGGGGTCTCGAGGGTCATGCCGGCAACGTCGAACTTCCAACCGTGGTAAATGCATCGAAGGCCACCGGCCTCGTTCCGGCCGTACGAGAGCGAGGCGCCTCGGTGAGGACAATACGCGCCGAGTATCCCCACACGGCCCTGGGAGTCGCGAAACGCGACCAGCTCTTCCCCGAGGAGCTTGACCCGGATTGGCGCGCAATCCGGCTCCGGTAGCTCGTCGGAGATGAGGGCCGGAACCCAGTAGCGCCGAAGCACATTGCCCATCGGCGTTCCGGGCCCGACGCGCGTGAGCAGCTCGTTCTCCTCTTGGCTGAGCATCGGCCATCTCGCTCGGACAGTTGCGCGATTATAGGCTCGAATCTCGAGGCGGGGTTACAATCGCGGCGGTCCTTTTCTTGCAGGGAGGGAGCCTCGGATGGCGCGACGTGTCTGAAGCGACCGAACGCACGTACCCGGTGGCCCTGCCACCGGACCCGAACACGCGGCCGCCGCACTGGCGCTTGCCCGCGAACGCCTGCGACAGCCACATCCACGTGTTCGGCCCGCCGGACGTCTTTCCCTATGCGGAGAGCCGCCGCTACACGCCGCCGGCAGCGCCCATCGAGCACTACCGAAACGTCCAGCAGATCACCGGGCTCACCCGAGCCGTCGTCGTGCAACCCACCGCCCACGGCGTGGACAATCGGGCGATCGTGAACGCCGTGACGCGCTCCGCCGGGACGATGCGTGGGATCGCGAACATCGATGATTCGATCAGCGACGCCCAGCTCGACGAGCTTGCCGCGCGGGGCGTGATGGGCGCTCGATTCTCCCTCATGGGCGACCGGGAGGGGAGCCCGGACGACATCGCGTCGCAGCTCCCACGCATGCGGGCGCGCGACTGGATCCTGGACCTGCACGTCGACCCCGACGACCTTCTGGAGCACGAGCAGTTCATCCGCGCCATCCCCCTCACGATCGTCGTCGACCACATGGCGCGCGTGCGCCCAATGCAGGGGCTGGACCAGCCGGCTTTTCGCGTGCTCCTCGATCTGCTGAAGGACGACCGCTTCTGGGTGAAGATCTGCAGTCTGGACAAGCTGAGCGCCGTCCCGAAGGCGCACGTCGACGACGGCCTGCCGTTCCGGGACATGATCCCGTTCGCCCAGGCGGTGATCGCCGCGGCCCCGGATCGGGTGCTCTGGGGCTCGGATTGGCCGCACGGCAACACCTTTACGCCGGGTCGCACGCCGAACGAGGGTGACCTCCTCGACCTGCTGATCGAGATCGCACCGGACCCGGCGACCCGCCAGCGCATCCTCGTCGACAATCCGTCGCGCCTGTTTGGCTTCCCGCCTTCCTGAGCGGGCTACGGGCCTCGACGGGTCCAGGTCCAGCGCGAGCGCCCCCGGTTCAATCCGGGAGCGCTCGCGGTCGATTCGGTGGTCTGGTTAGCGACGGGAGGCGATGACCTCCTCGGCCCAGCGGAGCGCATCGGCCACAGGCC
Source organism: Chloroflexota bacterium (assembly GCA_035652535.1). Classification (NCBI taxonomy): domain Bacteria; kingdom Bacillati; phylum Chloroflexota; species Chloroflexota bacterium. The sequence continues at coordinate 21,924 of DASRDP010000082.1, read as the reverse complement.
CGATGCCCGACGTCGCGGCGAGGGGCAGCAGCGCGGCCTGGCGAACCTCCTCAGGTGTGGCGCCGGCGTCGAGCGCGCGGCCGCAGTGCGTTTTGAAGGCGCCCTCGATGCGCGCCGTGGCGAAGGCGCCCAGGTTGATCAGCTCGCGGTACTTGGCCTCGAGGGGCCCCGCCTCATCGATGGCCCGACGCAAGGCAGTGAAGGCTTCGGCGGCGCTCGATGATACGTCTCGCACGCGGTCGACCGGTCCGAGGGCTCGTGTGGTCTGGGCCATGACGTCCTCCTCCTCGACGTGGTGCCCGGCGCGGCGAATGCGCGCGGGGCTGACGAGCCACTATAGCACCGACATGGCAAGTGACCGACTGGCGGGTAGCGCGCTGCCGCGACGGAGGGACGAGTCAGCGGTGGAGCTGGACCACGGCGCAGCCGGTCGCGAACTGGGTAACGGGTTGGTACGCCAGCACCTCGGCCGTGGACGGGCCGAATGCGCCCAGCATCGCGATCCAGTTGCGAATCTCCGCCGCGCCCGTCCCGCCCTCGTCGATCTGCGCGTCCGTGTAGCAGCTCAGCGCCTCACCGCGCCCGTGCGTTATCAGCTCGAGGACCTCGCTGTCCCACTCGATGTTGATGGTGCCGTGCTTGGCGTGGCCGGGCCAGTGAGAAAGCCCGCCGCTCGCGACGATGACGGCGCGCTCGTGGCTGCGCTCGATCGTCTGGCCGATGGCCCGGCCAAAGGCGTAGCACCGGTGGGCGCGAGGCATGGGCGGCTGGAGGCAGTTCTGAATGACGGGCACGACGGGGACGTTCATCCGGGGCGTGAGGAAGTGGAGCGGCACCATGCAGCCGTGGTCGAGCGCAAGCCGCTCGGACCAAGCGGGCTCGATGCCGGCGTCGATCGCGTCCTCCACGATGGCGCGGGCGAGCGCCGGCGCGCCGGCGATCTCCACGCGATCGACGCGCAGCCACTCCTCCAGCGGACCCTCGAATCGCTCGGCGGTCCCGACGCAGAAGGCGGGGAAGTTATCGAGAAAGAAATTTGCCCAGTGCTCGGCGGCGATGAGGACGACGACGTCCGGGTGCAGCGCGGCGAGGCGGTCGCGGGCTTCGGCGAAGCCAGCGCGCAGGGCGGCGATCTGCTCCGGGGGCGCAGCCTCCGGTCGCGCGGTCATCGCTGGCGCATGGGAGACGCCGAAGGCGCCGACGATCTCGCCCATCACTTCCTCCTTAGCGTCCGCAGCGGGGCGCGCTCATCTTCACTGCGCGACGGGACTGCTGTCGACCGCCCGGCGCACGGCTGCGACGTAGTCCGGCGGGGCCACGTCGAGGTTGTTCGCCATGTAGATGAGGAGCAAGGGGTGTGTGCCCATGCGGTAGAGCGCGGTGAAGTCGTGCTGCACGAGGGCCTCGCGCTCCTCAGCGGATAAATCGTAGCCGTCCAGCGCCGCGCGCGGGTTCGCGGCGTAGGCGTCCCGCGCCGACCGCTCGCGGTTGAAGTGAAACAGGAACCTCGCGACCTCGTACTGGCTCACAGCGACCTCCGGACGGGGAGGCGAACCCAGCGTAGCGCTCTACCGCAATGCGTCTGCCAGCTTGGTCACATCGCGGTGCTCAACGTCCCAGTGAACGAGCGGCGTCGTTCGATACTGTGGCAGCCGCTCCTCCAGCTCCTCCTCATAGGTCCGGAGGCGCGCCTGATAGAAGACGCCGGTCGGGATGCGATCGCCCCACTCGTAGCTCTTCTCCACTGCCTGGGCCTTCTTCGCCACCAGCTCGTGCACGCTGGAGGGATTCGCGACGACGCCGTCATAGCCCTCGTCTTCGAGTCGATACATGCGCGGCTGACCGCCGATCTGTGCTTCGAGCCAGTCCTTGGTCATCAGATCGTTGTACGTCGGGCACGTCTGCAAGATGTCCACGAACGAGCTGCCCGGGTGTCGAATCGCCGCGGCGATGAGGGAGGGGAGCCCCTTTCGGTCGAGGGCGTAGCCCCGCGCGACGAAGGTGTAGCCGGAGCCGATGGCCAGGGCGATGGGGTTTAAGCTGTCCTGAATCGCCGGCTCGGGCATGGACTTCGTCCGCTGGCCGCGAGAGAGCGTGGGTGCGCCCTGGCCCTTGGTGAGGCCGTAGACCTCGTTGTCGAAGACGAGGTACGTGAAGTCAACGTTGCGCCGGCCGGAGTTCACGAAATAGCCCGCGCCGATGCCGAAGCCATCGCCGTCCCCTCCCACGGCGATGACCGTCAGCTCGCGATTGGCCAGCTTGGCGCCGGTGGCGTTGGGCAGCACGCGTCCGTGAAGGGTGTGGAACCCATATGCATTGACATAATGGGGCGTCTTGCCGGAGCAGCCGATGCCCGAATACACGGCGACTTTGTGCGGTGGAATCTGAAGCTGCGCGAGGGCCTCCTGGATGGCAACGACGATGCCGAAGTCGCCACATCCGGGACACCAGTTGATGTGAACGGGGGTTTTGAAATCTTTGGGGGTCAGGGTCTGTTCAGCGATCAATGAGTCCTCCGGGTTGCGTGGCGCGCGGTCGCAGCGGTTCGGCGTCGGTCATGATCGCCGCCGACTGCGCCAAAGGCCAGCATGGCGAATCAAGCGGAGCGATGGGAGACGTGGACCCGTGCCTCGGATCCCGCGAGCGCGGCTCTGAGGGCCTCGACCAGCTCCTCTTCCGAAAACGGACGGCCGTCGTATTTCAGCACCTTCTGCGGAATATCGATGCCCGTCATCTCGCGGACGAGGGAGCCGAGCTGGCCGGAATAGTTGTTCTCCACCAGGATCAGGCGTTTGGCACGGGACAGCGCGCTCGTCACTTCCGCGGCCGGGAAGGGCCGCATCAAACGGACCTGGACGAAGTTGGCGCGAAGGTTGTCCTCGCGCGCCAGGGTGTCCATGGCGTCGAGGACGCTTCCCAGCACAGACCCCCAGCCGACGAGTGTGACGTCCGCGTCCCGCGGGCCGTGGACGACCAGCTTTCGCTCGGTCGGGATCTCGCGCGCGGCAACATCCAGCTTCCCCATCCGCTTTTCCATCATGCGGATGCGGTTCTCCGCGTCTTCGGTGATGTGGCCCCGCGGGTCGTGCTCGTCGCTGGTGGCCCAGAAGATCCCCCCTTCATCGCCCGGGAACGAGCGCGGCGACACGCCCGACTCGGTGAAGCCGAAGCGCAGGTATCCGCCCGCGCCGTCGTGTCCGTTCGCGTGGCCATTGGGATTGAAGCGGGGCCCACGGTCGATGACGAGGTTCTCCATCTTGAGGTCCTGGAGGGTCGTGTACTGGGTGGAGAGGTACTTGTCCACCAAGACCACCACCGGGAGCTGGTAGCGGTCCGCCCAGTTGAACGCCTCGAAGGAGTCCTCGAAGATCTGCTGGCAGTCGGCCGGGGCGACGACCATGTGCGGGAACTCCCCGTGGGCCGGATGGAGGGCGAACTGGAGGTCGCTCTGGTCCTGGCGCGTGGGAAGCCCCGTGCTGGGCCCGCCGCGCTGCCAGAGAAACACGACCGGGCCGCCCACCTCCGTCATTGAGGCGTAGCCGATGCCCTCGACCATCAGCGCGAACCCGGGGCCAGACGTCGAGGTGGAGGCGCGCGCGCCGGCGTTGGCGGCTCCAACCGCCATCTGGATCGACGCGATCTCGTCCTCGCACTGCACCACGAGCAAATTCTGGTCGCGCTGGATTGCCTCGAGGTACACGCTCTCGTCGGTGGCGGGGCTGATGGGATAATAGGTCTGCAGGTGCAGCCCGGCTTTGAGCTTGCCCATGGCGCACGCGTGCATCCCACGAATCAACATCGGCAGCTTCGCGTGCCCATTCGGCGCCGACAAAGAGCGCGCGTCGAAGGGCGACCGCCCGCCAAGCTGCTGGGCCGCGTGTTCGTAGCCGAGGGTCGCCGCCCGGGCGTTCATCTCCCCGATCTGTGCGCGCGGGCCCTTGAAGTCCTCCCTGAGCGTCTGGCAGAGCCCCTCGATGTCGCCGCCGACGGCGAAGACGGATGCGCCGACAGCCACCGTGTTCGTCATCACGCGCAGGCGGTTGGCGTCGGCCTCGCGGCCGAACTCCTTGAGCGCCTGGCGAAGCACCTCCATATAGGGGACGCCGACGAAGGTGATGTCGGTGCGGCTGGACTTCTGGGGCGAGAAGCGGCCGGCGGAGTCATAGACGGCCACGCCGCCGGCCACCAGCTCGCGCAGGTGCCCGGGGTGGGAGGTGAACTCCGGGTGCGGCTCGCCGAGGAGCGTCTCTTCGTCGAGGGCGACGAGGACGTGGACGCCGTCGAGGAGGGAATGGCGATCCTCCCGGGAGAGGCGAACCTTGTAGTAGGAGTGCTCGCCCATGATGTTCGAGTGGTACTCGATGTTGGCGAACACGCGTTGGCCGCCGTGCGCGGCTGCGCGGGCGAACACCTCGGCGGAGACGTTGATGCCGCCGCCCTGGGGCCCGCCGATCATCCAGATAAGGTCGCCGTCGTGCACGGGGAACGCCTCCTCGCGACGCACGCAGAGATACTAGGGGTTTGCGAGCGTCAGTGACATGATAAACCTCGGCCAGAGATCGACGCAAAAGCACCGGTCGGGCGAGACCGGACCGCCATTGCTGGAACCCGCCAACGCCGTACCCTGCGGCGAAGCGGCGAATGGCGGTGGGCACTGAAGTTTTTGGGGCCGCCCAGCGTCAACTGGGTCCTTTGGAATTGCACGGCGCACAGCAACGGCGATACGGGAGGGCACATTCCGGCGGGATTTGTGTCAAAATGATGATTTACATTTCGTTTCACTCCCGGTTACGATGCGAGAGGATGCACAGACCGCGTTTCCGCGGCATGTGGATCGCGTCCTGCACCGGCGCCTCGTCGAACGCGATCCGACCGCGCCGTCGGACCTCGTCTGCCGATTTCTCGAGCCCCTCACGCAGTGGCTGAACCGGCGCTTTGCTGGCATGGATCCCCGGGATCTGGAGGAGATCGCCTTCGATACGTTGGCGCGCTTGGCTCAGGAGCCGCAGCGCTACGATCCGGACCGCGCGAGCCTTGACACCTACCTCCATATGGACGCCGCGGGCGATGCCCGAAACCTGTTCCAGCGTTTTCGCCGGAGCCGCTCGCGCGAGATCTCGCTCGAAGCCGTCGAACATTCCGCGCCGGCGCGGAATGTGATAGCGAGCGACGAGTTGGATTCGGCGGAGCAGCTCGCGAGGCAGGAGGATGCGGACATGGCGAGCGCATGGGTCGACTCCCGTTTTGTCGGAAGCGACCGTGAGGTCGTGTGGCTGATGTTCGCCGGCGAGCGACGCACGGAGGTCTATGCGCACGTCCTGGGGTTAGACGCAGAACCGAGGGAACAGCAGCGGCGCGCCGTGAAGCGAGCGAAAGATCGCGTCAAGGCGAAACTCGCGCGGATGGGTGCTGAGATTCCGAAAAATGGCTGATGACGAATTGTTGTGGAGAGCCGTCGAGCGGGCGCGGCGTCATCCGTTCTTCGTCGCCTCTTCCCTGTTACCGTGGGCTGATCGCGCAGGTTACGATAACGCTGACCTTGCAGCCTGGCTTGGCTGCGCCATCGCGGATCTCTCCTCTGTGCTCTTGTGCCGCCGCCCGACGGGCACCGGGCCCGAATTTCTCCGCGATGTGACGGGGATCGCTGGCCGGTTTGGTATGGATGCGACACGATTGGCAGAAGCGATTCGCCTCGGGAATGCCCTGGATGCGATGCGTCCGCATTCAGCCAGCTCGCTGCTCTTGGCGGCCCGTGATCGCGATGAGGCTCCAGATCCCGCCCGCGACGGCAGCCACCAAGACCCAGCCGAGGACGTGCCATGACCCCTCTTTGGGCGGTGGAGGCGGGGGCGCGCTTCTGGGAGGCCGCTGGCGGTAGGCCGCCTGGCTTTCCCCGGGACTTGCGCCATTCCGTGGCCATTGCCACGCCCCTGGCTGTCGCGGACCTGCCGAAGCTCGATACGGCAGCCATTGCCCGCTGGACATCGGCAATGGGCCTGCCCCTCTCCGGTCCCAGCAAGCAACGGCCTCTGCGAGCGGCCCTCTACGCGAGCGCGCATGGCGGCTTTGTTTTTCTTGACAGCGAAGATCCCACCGATGAGCAGCGCTACAGCCTGGCGCACGAGGTGGCGCATTTCCTTATCGAATTCGTTGAGCGCCGGCGGCGCGCGGCGGCTCGCGTTGGACGCTCGGTCCTGGACGCGATAGACGGGACCCGTGCCCCCACCGCCGCCGAGCGGATGAACGCCGCCCTCGCCGGATTCGATCTTCGGCCTCATCTCCATCTATTTGAGCGGGCGGCTTCGGGATTACCGCGCACGCCTGCTGCGAGCCATGCTGAAGCGCAAGCCGACGTGCTGGCGATCGAGCTGCTCGCGCCAGTCGACGTAGTCCAACACGTGTGCCCGGCCGGCGTCCCGGCACAGCAGGCTGCTTTGCGTCTTTCGGAAACGTTCGGACTACCAGCGGACGTCGCCACTGCGCATGCACGGGAGTTGGCGCCCGCGAAGAATCCCCGCTTCCGGCACCTGCTTCCGGTGCACGAGGCTGTCGAATGATGCTCGTCGCGTCGAACTTCCGACCGCGCAGGCGGAATTCAGCGTATGGACGAGGTAGGACGAATAGGTGCCGCCGTGGCAGATGCGACAGAACTACGCGGGCCGCGTGACGAGGAAAGCGCCTTCGGAGAGGCGTTCGGCGAAGAGCTCCGGGACATCCTTGCCCTCGAGTCGTGGCGGACGGGCGAGAATCTCGCGGAGATCTACGAGCGAACAGCAAACGAAGTCGCGGCGGCCGTCGCTCTCGAGGCCCGCGTGCGGGACCCAATCCGCACTCGATTGTTCCCGCGCATCGCGGCGCGCGCATCGGCGCCGGTTGGTGCGGGAGTCTACCGCGCGACGATCGAGGATCTGACCGCCGTCCACGAGAGAGTGCTCTTCACTGGCGGGGTCGAAGCTTGTGATGCAACAGCGTATACCCACGCAACGCTTCCTCTCAGCGTCACGCAGATCGGCGTGAGCCTGGTCACGTACAACGGCGCCCAGGGCACGTGGGTCCACCGCCTCTTTCGCCGAGATCTGCGTGCGACGCAGGCGGACCCTGCGGATGAGGCTTTGGCCCTCCTTGAACGGCGCAGCTGGGCGGATGAGGAGGCGAGCCGACGCAAGGCAGACCTCAGCGAGCTGGCGCGACGGGCCATCCGGGCGTACGCCGAGCGCGCAATCCTGCTGCGCCGCTCCGCGGCGACGTGGCGCATCGGCCGAGGCAGCCCCGCCCCGTATGAGCTCCTGACCGGATCCGCCGGCACGCTCGACATCATGGTCGAGGCAACCAGGCTGCTGGAGGAGCTGATCTGCGGCCACCAGACATTCCTCTACGTGCAGGACGGCTTGGGCCACCGGATGCTCAGTACGATTGGGGCTGCGCTTCAACCGCTGGAATACGCCATCGTCGGCACGCTGGCCGACACCATCGAGCCTGTGGTGGAAGCGAGCCACTACAGCCTGCCGACGTCCAGTGACACGTCGGTTGGAGGCCGACTGCTCCAGCCCCGCGAGTGGATCCGGCGCTTCTGCGACGAGGTGGCCACGCAGGTCATCGTCGGCGTGTACCGGGCGAGCGAGCTGGCGACCGCGCGAGTCTTCTACGCCCATCTCGCCCACGCCCATGAGGCGGCGCTCGTCGCTCTTGCCGACAGCGTGCTGCTGCCCCATCGCGGCGTTCCGATGCTGTTAGATCTCGCGGCCCAGGTATGCGAAGCGACCTTCGGCCCGGACAGCCTCGCCGGCGCCCTCCAGCTCGGGTACACGCGCGCAGGCGACCCCTTGCGATATTTCGCCGGCCGCATGAGCGGCGGCCGGCACTGAGTGCGATGCGATGGCGTGTCAGTCAGATCCAGCCGAGGGTGTGGGGGAATGGTGATGCACGATCCGTCATGGAATGGTCAGGACGCTCTGCCGATCGACGTCGCCGCGATTCGTGAGGTGCCGGCGGACGCGCTCCAACGGCTTCGGGCGACAGCTGAGGCTGCGGCCGGTGGCCCGTCAGACCCATCTCGCGCCGGCGCGCTCGGATTCACCATGTTCGACGCGCCCAACAGCCAGGATAACCTCGTGACGGTGCTGCTGAACGCCGATCGGATCAGCCGCGCGCCCTCCCAGGCTCTGGTCCGCATTCGCAGTGACGACGCGCGCAGCTATGTCGGCACGGTCGTCGCCGGGCCCTTTGCCGAGCCGGACGGACTTCGCGCCGACTCCAGTGTGCTGGTAACGGTCGTCACGCGGGGCGGCATCTTCGTCCCACCGTATCACGGACGGGTGCAGGTGGAAATCATGGGTGAGGAGCGGGAGGGTGGACTGGTGCCGCCGAGATTCCGCCCGCTGCCCAACAGTCCGGTCTTTCTCCTCGATCAGCACGAAATGGCCGCGGCCTTGCGCATCGAGGGCGACATTCGCCTCGGCCAGGTCATCGGTCAGGAAGACCTCGCCGTTGCCGTGCCATCGTGGCGCAAAGACGTGCTCCCGCGTCACCTGGCGATCCTGGGCACGACGGGCGGTGGAAAGTCCACAACCGTGGCCGGCCTGATCCATCAGGCGCAAGCCGCGGGCTGCGCTGTCATTCTGCTGGACGTTGAGGGCGAGTACACCTTCCTCCACGAGCCGACCGAGGACCCGGCGATGCGAGCGGCGCTCGACCGCCGGGGCATCGCGCCCGAGGGTGTCCCGAACATTCGCTTACTGCATCTGGTGGGTCGCGAGACGGCAAATCCCGCGCACCCGGCCAGCGCAGCCTTCTCATTGCAGTTCGCGCGCCCGTCGCCCTACGCGCTTGCGGAGATGATGCAGCTCAGCGAGGCGCAGCACGAGCGCTTTATGCAGGCCTACGAGGTCGCCCAGGCGCTCCTGCGGGAGCTGAACATCTTCCCGAAGCAGGGCAACGCCGAGCAGGAGCAGCTCGCCCTTGAGATCGACGAGTTCGAGCGGGGATACCCGCGGATGGAGCTGCACTTCCTGATGGACGTGGTCGCCGCAGCGCTGGCTAAAGTCGAAAAGGAAGATCCTGCAAAGTTGTCACCGCGTCACCCAGCCCTTTCTGAGCACAAGGACGCGCTGGTGCGACGCATCGGGGCGGCGCAGCTCTCGGCCAGTCCCATCTCGTGGCGGGCGCTTCTCGGGCGGCTCGCGTCTCTCAATCGGCTGCGGGTGTTCGACCGCCCAGACCGAGATGCGCGACCGCTGAGCTACGCCGAGCTGTTGCGGCCGGGCCGAGTCACGATCGTAGACCTCTCGGACTCGGGATCGCCCGTGCTGAACAACATCGTGATTGCGGACCTTCTGCGCGGCATCCAGGAAGCGCAAGACGCAGCCTACGAGGCATATGAGCGGGCGCAGCGCTCGGGTGAGGCGGCGGAGCAGCCCGCGCGGGCACTCATCGTCATCGAGGAGGCGCACGAATTCTTGAGCGGCGAGCGCGCGGACAAGATGCCCGTCCTGTTCGAGCAGGTGGCGCGGATCTCGCGCCGAGGACGCAAGCGCTGGCTCGGCCTGGTCTTCGTCACCCAGCTCCCGCAACACTTGCCGCGGCAGCTCTTTGGCCTCGTCAACAGTTACGTGCTGCATAAGATCGCGGACCCCGCCGTGGTCAGCACGCTCCAGCGGACGGTGAGCGGCATCGACGAATCGCTGTGGCGCCGTCTGCCGGGCCTCGCGCCGGGACAGGCGATCGTCGCCTTTCCGCACCTGGCGCGCCCGCTGCTCGTGGCCATCGATCCGGCGCCCGCCAGGCTGCGGCTGGTGGACTGATGGACGCGTTTCGTATCCATCTGCTCCGCTATCGCGGGGAGGTCGTGTCGCCGCTTCGGTTGCCATTCGCAGCGGGCGCGGCGATTCGCGGCGCCCTCTTCGGAACGCTTCGGCGCCAGTTCTGCATGGCGGGGCGTGGCGCCGGGTGCGGGCGGCCCGACGTCGTGGCCGACTGTCCGGTCTGCTTCCTGCTCGCGCCCGTGGATGAGGCCGACCGTCGCGGTCGAGACGTGCCCCGACCATACGTGCTGCGCCCGCCGCTGCGCGGGCCCACGAGCTATGCATCAGGCCAGACGTTCGAGTTCGAGATGGCCACATTCGGCCGTGCGCTCAGCCACTTTCCGTATGCGCTGCTGGGCGTGGAGGAGATGGGCCGAGCAGGAATGGGCGAGACGCGGCAGGGCAGCTTTCGCCTCGACGAGGTTTGGGCCATCAATCCGGTGCAGGGACGCTCAGAGTCCGTGTACCAGCGAAGCGGTGATGCGACGGTGCGCCCGCCCAATCTCCCCATCAGTGAGGCCGACGTGCTGGGGGCCGCGGCAACGCTGGCAGCCAGTGGGGGCGCCAGCTCACTCCGTTTGGCGCTGGATTCGCCCACCCGCCTCGTGGAGGCCGGCAAGCTGGTAAAGCCGGAGACCTTTACATTCCGGACGTTCTTTGCGCGCCTGCTCGAGCGGGTCACGGCGCTGGCTGGGCGCTACGGCGGGTGCCCGCCGCCGGCTGACGTGCCACAGCTGCTGTCGATGGCCGCAGCTGTGCAGATTGTCGAGCGGCGGCTCGCCTGGGTGGAGGTCTTCCGCGGTTCGGCTCGCCATCAGCGCGCGCTTCCGATGGGCGGCCTCGGCGGCGACGTGACCATCCGCGGGGAGCTGACACCATTCCTGCCGTGGCTCGTGTGGGGCACGTTGACGCACGTCGGGAAGGACGCGGCGATGGGTAACGGGCGCTACCGCGTGGAGCTGGAGGGGTGACCGAGTCCGTAACCCGGCGAGGGGCTAGAGCGCGCGTCCGTTCGATTGCTGAGGCGGCCGAGGCGCCGGACGATTGTCTCCTCATCGAAACGGCCGGCGCCTTTCTGGGTAAGCACAGCGAACGGCTGACCGTGAGCGTGAAGGGCACGGCCATCGGCGAGCGGCCGCTCTTGGGCCTGGAGCACGTGCTGGTCCTGGGCGGAGGCGTGAGCGTGAGCGCGGACGCCATCCGTGCATGCGCGGAACGTGGCATTCCGATCTCGTTCATCTCCCGCAGCGGCGCGCCCTATGCAAAGCTCGTGGCTCCGGAGCTGACGGGGACGGTGCAGACGCGCCGGCAGCAGCTCCTCGCATTCGACGACGGGCGGGGCGCCGGGCTGGTGCGGGCCTTTGCCCGGGGAAAGCTGCTGAACCAGGCCGCCTTGCTCAAATACATGGCGAAGTATCGAGCGCGGGTGGACCTGGAAAGCCATGAGATGGCGCGCGACGCCGCCTTCCGCCTGGAGCACCTGGCCAATCGGGCGGGCGCGGTGGCCGGAGAAACCGCCGACGCGGTGCGCGGCCCGGTGATGAATATCGAGGCGCAAGGCGCCCGGCACTACTGGGAGGCCGCGCGCCGCCTGGTGCGGCTCGATGACGGCGTCGAATGGACGAGCCGAGAGACCCGAGGCGCCACCGACCTTGTGAATCAATGCCTCAACTACGGCTACGGCATCCTGTACGCGCAGGTGGAGCGGGCGGTGCTGTTGGCCGGGTTGGACCCGTACGCCGGGTTCCTCCACGAGGATCGTCCGGGGAAGCCGAGCCTCGTGCTCGATCTGGTGGAAGAGTTTCGCGCGTTTGCGGTCGACCGGTGCGTGTTCGCGCTGCTGAACCAGCGGGTAGGGCTGGCGCAAGATGCCAGCGGCCGGCTCGATGATGGGACGCGCCGGACGTTGGCCGAGCGAATCAATGAGCGCCTGGAGGGCGAGGAGTTCCACGAGGGGCGGCGGCGCCGGCTTCGCACCATCATTCAATCCCAGGCGCGCCGGGTAGCGACGTATGTTCGAGGCGAGGCGACGTATCAGCCGTGGCTGGGGAGATGGTGACGTGCCGCGGCTAATCCTCGCCCGCAGCTCGCAGGGTCGCCTGCATTGCGTTTCGGCCGAGGGAGCCACCGGTCTGGTTCATTGCCTGGACGATCGGGCGGGCGGCCTCGATCAGACCGATCTCCGTCGCGGTTCTGAGATCGCCCCCTGCGCATGCACCGTACGCCAAGGGCGCGCGGCTTCGACTTGGATGGGCGCGTGGCGGCCTTGAATGGAACGTAGCGCTCAACGCGGTGGCGGATAGTGGCTCGACTGGAGGTATCGGTGACTCTCGACACCAGCGCGTACCGCGAGTTCTTTGCACGTCATACTGGGTGCCGCCCGTACGCGTATCAGGTGCGGGCGGCGGAGATGCTGGCGCAGCGAAAGAACCTCGTCGTCGCCGCTCCCACCGGCGCCGGCAAGACGCTCACCGTCCTCGCGCCATTCTTCTTCGATGGGTGGGTGGACCGCCCGATGCGGCTCATCTACGCTGTACCGCTTCGCACCCTCGCGCAGGGGATTCATGGCGAGGCCCGCACGCTCGCAGCGAGACTCGGCCACGATCCGGACGGGTTCGTGAAGCTCCAGACGGGCGAGCAGCCTGACGACCCGTTCTTTGCCCTCGGGCGCATTATTGTGACTACGTATGACCAAGTGTTGAGTGGTCTGCTCTCGGGGCCCTATGGGTTGTCGAGCAGCCTTCACAACATCAACTCCGCCGCGATCGCCGGGGCGCTCGTTGTTTTCGACGAGTTCCACCTCATGGAGCCGGTCCGAGCGTTCCTCACGGGCGCGGCGGGGCTCCATCTCTTCCGTGACCTGTCGCAATGCGTCTGGATGACTGCGACAGCGACCAGCCCCCTCGTTGAGGTCCTTCGAAGCGCTACCGGCGCCGTCGACGCGAGCCCTTCAGCTGGGGAGATTGTGGACCTGCCCACCGTAGCCGGCGTTTTCCGCTCCCTCCAGTCGCTGAACGAGCCACTCTCGGCAGGCGCGGTCCTGAAGGCCAGCGAGGGGCGGACGATTGTCATCTGCAATACGGTGCCGCGTGCCCAGGCGATGTATCGGGATCTGCGCCGGCTGCTGCCCGACGATGTACCGATGCTTCTGGTCCACTCTCGATTCTTCAAACCCGACCGCGCGGACAAGGTGGCGCAACTTCCAAGACTCTTCGGGAAGGGCTGCACGGGTCGCGCGGTGCTGGTCGCCACTCAGGTCATCGAGGCCGGCGTGGACATCTCGTGTGACGACCTCCACACGGAATTGTGCCCCATGAACGCACTGATCCAGCGGGCGGGCCGCTGCGCTCGCTATGCGAACGAGGTGGGGACCGTGCACGTGTACCAGCCCGCGACAGTCGAGCGGTGGTGGCTGCCCTATGGTGAGCTGGACAAACCGGACCCGGCCCTCGCCGCGACAGCGGACGTGCTCCGCGAGCACACGCACGCGGGGGCGCAGGTTACTCCCGCGACGGTGGCGGGCTGGATCGAGCGGGTACACGGCGAAGCCGACTCGCACGCCCTTGGCGGCGGCTGGCGCCCGCGCCTCGACGAGATCCTCCGCCGCATTTACACGAAGTCCGTGCTTCGCCAGCCGATCCGTATAGCAGACCTCATCCGCGAGGAGAGCGTCGACGAGGTTCCCGTCGTCGTCGCTCGGGAGCGAGAGCTCCCCGATCCGCCCGGCACGCGAGAGTCAGTGACGATATCCCGGTGGCAGCTCCGCGCGCTGGCACAGCCCGAAAGCGGAACGGGGTTCCTGCCCCGGGCATGGGTGTGGGCCTTTGGCGCGCCGGACGAGGGCCGTGCCGACCGTTGGGAGCCCTTGCGTGACGAGGCGCAGCTCAGACGGGCGTTGATGGTCTGTCTGTCTCCAGAGGTGGCACGGTACACGAGCGACGTCGGGCTGGAAGTTGGACCGGCCGGTGAGACAACGAGCCCACCGCGCAGCCTGCCGAAAAGACCTGGGTACAAGCCGCTACATCGCGAGACGTGGGCAGCTCATGCGCAGGCGGTCGCGCGCGAAGCCGAGCGTCGCGCGATGGAGGTGGACGGACTTGCTGGTTTCCTGGGGGCAGGGCTCGGCGCGCGCTACGGGCTCAATGTTCCGGAGGTCCGCTCGGCCGCCCGGACAGTCGGCCTGTTTCACGATTTGGGGAAGCTCCAACGGTCCTGGCAGCGCTGGGCAGAGGCATGGCAACGGACCAAGGAGGTCGACTATGTCCATGTGGACGGGCTCGCACACACGGACTTTGACCCGGAGAACCCCGCAGACCGGGAGGCCAACCGCCGCTTTCGACCTCCGCGTCCACCGCACGCGCCCGCGAGCGCACTTGTTGCGTGCGGTCTTCTCGGTGAGCATTTGGCGGTGGCGGACGAGCGACAGGGGCTGCTCGTCTCCGCTTCGCTGGCCAGCATCCTTGCGCACCACGGCGGTTGGCTGCCGGACGGGGTAGACATGGGGGTTGATCAACTCTGGGAACGGTGGCAGCGCGATCTCGCCGGAGCAGGGATTGCCCGCCTCAATGCGGCAGTCATTGAGCAGCTCTATCAGCGCCCGGACCGGGGCGCAGTGGTCCGTAGTCTCCTTGAAATCGCGATCAATCCGGATGAGCTTGAAGACAGCTGGCCGCTCGTCGCGTACCTGAGTCGAACCCTGCGGCTAGCTGACCAACGTGCGACCGCAGAGGGGGGCGAAGGTGTCTCTTGAGCTGATCTTCACGGCAGCGAAGTCAACCGGGACTCATGCCGACGTGCTAACGGCGGCCGGTCTCGCTGACTTGCTCGCTTCGGCTGTCGGGGCTTCATCAGTCCGCCTAGTTGAGGAGGGGCCGCGATTTCGCGTCGAATTAGCTCAGCCCGCCGATCTCGTGGAAGACCTTGTCCCAGCCCCGGGCTACCCGTACCTGCAAGTGAAAACCGACGGGACGCCTGTTCAGGTTCACGATGTGGTGTCCTATCCTGCGGAACGACAACGTGTCGACGTGTACAACCAGACGCGGAAAGCGATCCGCGAGAAAAAGGCAAGCGAGAGCGATCCAGACGTGGCGCAGCTCCTTCAGCTCAACCAGCCTCGGCCGGATTGGCGTCTACTTCAGGTTCTGAACGCCCTCCAGGGTTTCAACAACACGAACCACGTTCACGGCCTCATCGTGTCGAGCAAACCTGAAGATCTGCGGCTCCAGCTCGTTGAAGCGCTTGCCAATTTCCAAGCTGGCAAACCGTCCGGCCTGGGTTGGGACGTCTCGTCCGTGCAGCTGTTTAATCCGAATGCTGCCAAAGGCTACGGGGCGCTCAAGCCCAGGGGAACGGACAGGAACGATCGAACCAAGGAGCAATGGACTGACTCGCTGGTGGAGTGGCTGAGGTATCGCGGGTACTTTGCTTGCGCGTGCCCGTTCTTCACGGGGAGTAAGGGCGAGCACATCCGCGTGCTTTGCCCGGTGCCTGCGGATATCTCCCTTGCGGGATTGCGCCACGTGTCCGCGGAGCTGCGCGCCGCCCCGATCTACGGCAACGCGCCGAAGGTGGACGCCCTTGCAGTCCTCCACATGGCCCGAATTCTGATCGAGCGCTCCCAGTTCGGCGACCAGCCGTCGTCCGCCATATCGATGCTCGGCATCAACCTGCTCGGCAAGACCCCCGCGCGCATCATCTCGGGGTTGGCGATTACCAACTATCAATCGCTTGGGCAGGCTCGGGCAGTGTCCGACCTCTCGCTGCTTGCGGTGCCCGACTGGTTTGAAATCCACAGTCAACAAGACGCGGCGGACTGGCTGGGAATCCTGGACGAGCAACAGCGAATCATCGGCTCGCTGCGCGACGAGCGCTCGGACGAGGTGGGACTGCTGATTCGCTACCGTCGATTTCTCGAGCAACGAGGTGGCAGAGCAGCGGACGCTTTCATCGATTTCATGGGGGCGTACGGCTCCTTCCTCGTCCCCGCTCGGGATCGTGATCGGCGCCGGCGCCTGCCATCCTTTTCGACGCAACATGCCCATCGAGTAATTGGAGGTCTAATGGCGGAATATGTCGACATCCTCGATGCCCCCGGTTTTCAAGCAGTCGCACGGGCGATCCGGCGGTCCACGGTGAGCGCTCAGGCCCTCAAGGCGATCGGGGCCAGGGACTACCGCGAGATCCGGTACGATCTGCTCCCCGAGATTCGACGGAAGCGCGCGCTCCCGAAACCTGAATCCCTGATCGAAGCGCTTGCGGATTTCGTTGTGAGCTACAACTCGGAGAACGCTCGCCGACGCGAAATGAAGAAGCTTGCTCCGGGAAACGTCACGACCGACGAATTTCAGGAGCTGGTTGGGCTCATCGAGCAGCGGGGGGCACCGCTCGTGGGGGCCCTGTTGGCCGCGTATGGCTCCTGTCGTGAGCCGAGGGACTCCGAAGGACCTGCGGAGGATGCGCCTGGCGATGTTCAGGACGATGCCGGCGACCTCGCTGGGCCCAGCTCACCGGATGATGTTGAAGACGGGGAGGAATGAAATGGTGGTCGTCTCGTCCCTTGCGCTCAGCGCCCGGGTGACGCTGAATCTCCACAATCTGAACAACGAAGGCACGGAAGGGAACCAGCAGCAGACACGCATGGTCCATATCTTGGATGAAAATGGCCAGCGACAGGTTGTAAATGCGATAAGCGGCGACATGTTCAAGCACATGCTGGTGGATGAGCTGACCCCGCTTCTCCGAGAGGCTGGGCAGCCGCTGTCGCCGGGCGCGGCGATCCATGATCCCGACCGCATAAACGCGAACAATCTTGAATTCGTGAAATTTTGTGAGGACAAGAAGAACTCGGACTCCGCGGTGATGACCAAGATGCTCCAGGACTGCAGCGTGACCGATCTGGCCGGCGCGCTCGTCACGCGGGGCCGCGCGGTCGGTCGGAAGTCCGTCGCAGAGATCGGATGGGTCGTTGGCCTGCCCGATAGCACGGTCACCGAGCAGTATTTTCATGTGAAGTACGCGCCCGAGGGGCGAGGTCAGGCTGCCGGCGGAGACACCGTAGCGGGACAGCAGGCGATCTTTCACCGCCCGGCCTCTTCGGGCGAGTATGCGCTGATCTGCAGTCTTGACCTCTGGCGTATAGGCTTGAACGACATCACACGCGATCTCGTACTTGCTGACAGTGACCGGACCGCCCGCGCGCGGATGCTGATCCGGGCCCTGGCCGCCATACTCATGAAGCCAAGTGGAGCGCAGCGGAACACGCAGGCGCCCCACATCATGGGCTGTGAAGGTGTGGTCTCCCTTTCTTCGAATTCGCTGCCGGCACCCACCGTCAGCCCGCTGGTCAGCAGCTATCGGGACCAGATCCGAGCTGCCGCGGCCGCATCAAATCGGTTGCGACCCGGCACGATTGAGATTCGACCGTTCGACTCACTCGCTGATGGGGTGGGCGTGCTGGCGGACGTAGCCGAAAGCATGGAGTTGCCGGACGTTCCGAACCATGCGTGACGAGCAGAGAACGACCCAGGATCCTCCGGCCGATGGTGGGTCGGGCGTGATGCGCGTGACGGCCCTGAACGAGAGCGCGGCGGCCGTTGCCGGGGTGCAGGGACCTGGCCGATGGCTCGCGAGTCGCTACGCTCCCACCACCCCATTCGCGCTGAAGTTGAGCCAGGCGACCAGCTCCGTGGGGAAGACATTGCTCGTGCCCACCATGTATGCGATCAAGATGGCGCTCGTGGATGCGGCTTTCCGAATGGGCATGCCGGACGAGCGATGCGCCGACGTGCTTCGCTGGCTGGTCCCGGTCGATGTTCGGGTGGCTCCGCCTTCGCGGGCCGTCGTGACCCACACGTTCGTCAAAATCCGGCAGGAGCCCAAAACACGAAACCCACTTCACCCATACGGGTCCAGCATTGCCTATCGAGAAGTTGCGTACCTTGGAGGTGAGTGGGTCTGGGCGTTCGACCTGGCCACGTGCGACGACCGGCTCCTGTCGGTGTTGGCCGAGCTGCTGGCGCACGTATCGTATATCGGTCAGCGAGGCTCGTTCGTGCAGTTCGTCGGCGTCGAACGTCGGCGGGAACTCGGTGGGGAGTTCACCCAACCAGACGCTGAGCGTGGCTTTGTGCTGCCCGAGCGCTGGCACGTGGCGATGCTCGATGACTTTGGGCCTGACGCATCGCTCGATGTGCTGAGCACCTACTCGGCAAAACAGGCTCGAAGGGATCGGCATCGGCGCTACGTCCAGACAATCGTCCCGCTCGGCATCGTGAACTCGGGCCCGGGCTTTACCGAGTACGCCCGAGAGTAGCGGATCACCCGGGTGGCATGGTGGCTCGCACCGCCTGGCGCCATCTGGCGTACCGGACCTGGGCTGACCGGCGATAGCGCCACACTTCCCGCCGTGTCGAACTTTCCTCCACCGAGGCGGAAGATCTATCTGGGGAGGAAAGCGCGCTGTGGGACGTTGCCTGGTTGTCTATGACATTGTGGAGGACCGGATCCGCACGAAGATCGCCGATCTCTGCCTTGACTACGGCCTGAGTCGAATTCAGTACTCCGCCTATTTGGGGAACCTCAACGTTGCGCACCAGGCTGAGCTGTTACAGAAGGCGAAGCGACGGCTGGGCCGGTCGGCTGGGCACGTAGCCATCTTCCCCATCTGCGATGCCGATTTCAAAGGGCGTCGCGAGGTTCAGACCCCGTGACGCTCCCTTCCGCGGGCGAGCTGTTGCCACTGACGGTGAGCGACCTCCGCCAGCAGGTGTATTGTCCCCGCATCCCGTACTTCCGCCTGGGCCTCAGGCTGCCACACCGTTTCATCACTGGCGCGATGCAGGAGGGCATCATCGAGCACCAGCGCACGTCGGACCTGGAGCAGCGGCGCACACTGCGCGCCTACGGCATAGAGGATGGGGTGCGCTACTTCGATGTCCAGATGCACGCGCCCCAGGTTGCGCTCTCCGGACGCGTGGATATGGTCATCCTGCGGCAGCGAGAGGCGATTCCGGTGGAGTTCAAGAACTCGCAGGCGGGCATTGGGGTCAACCACCGCTGCCAACTTGCGGCGTACGCCATGCTCGCCGAGGGCCACTTCGGCAAGCCGGTCAGACGCGCGTTCGTGTACTTCATCCCGCTCAAGCAGGCTCTGCCGCAAGAGATCACGCCAGCCATGCGCGCCTATGCGCGGCGAGCCCTGCATGCGATCCGCGCAGCGGTTGGGATGGAGCGGATGCCAGATGGCACGCGTGTTCTGGGCAGGTGCCGCGTGTGCGAGTTTCTGCCCTACTGCAACGACCGGTGGTGAGTGATGGTGTATTTCCCGTCCGGTGAAGAGTTGAGATATGTCCACCGAGGGCTGCTGGCTGAGGCGCGCGAGCATCCGGTCGCCAATGAGCTGCGCGGCTGGAGCTGGGCACGCCCGCCGCTGCGGGCGATCTATGCGAGACCGCTGGAGGCTGAGGACGTGGCCAGCGGGACATGCCCAACCGGCCGCGATCTGTACCTAAGCGAGGAGTTTGGCGAGCCACGCCGTGTTCCGGCTGCGGAAGCAGACGGGGACATGCTGAAGGCGGCGCTGGCGAGGGTCGTGATCGAGGCGAAGGCGCTGATCGGGCGCTACGGGCCCGATTCGTTGGACCAGCTCGAACGGCTCGCGCAGCGCGCGTTTGCCGAGACCAACCATACCTGGGGACGGTCACATGAGGACGATCAAATCCGCGCGTGCCTGTGGCGGATTCGGGCATTCGAGGCGCGCCGAATCCTGGAGCGCGTTGCGGATGCAGTGCTGACGCTTGGGCAAATCGGCGGGGATGCGCTCGCGGCCCTCGCCGTGCCGATTCACGTCGATCTGCCGTTGAATGGGGGTTTTCTGGGCCTCTCGGACCGCGTGGTCGCGGATGCCATCTCATTTCGCGACGGCACCGTATTTTCGGTCCGGGTTGGCCCGCCGAACGAGCGGCATCGGCTCGTGACAACGGGTGTGGCGCTGGTTGCGGAAAGCGTGTTCGAGCGACCGATGGATCTGGGCTGCGTCGTGTACCTTGTGGTCAACGAGCGCCACGTCGAGCTTCGCCGCGACTTTCACGTTATTGGCGACGAGCTGCGGCAAACCTTCGTTGAGGAACGCGATGACCGCATGCGAATGCTTGAGCTGGGCGCCGATCCCGGCATGCCGTCAGAGTGCCCGACCGTGTGTCCATACCTTTTGACCTGCCGCCCGGCCCTTACAGCG
Source organism: Chloroflexota bacterium (assembly GCA_035652535.1). Classification (NCBI taxonomy): domain Bacteria; kingdom Bacillati; phylum Chloroflexota; species Chloroflexota bacterium. The sequence continues at coordinate 1,890 of DASRDP010000082.1, read as the reverse complement.
GTGCCGGCGCGCCTTGAGCGGCCTATCGCCGCAACTCGCCGCGCCATCGGCAGCGAATAGGCCACCCCGACGAATGGACCAGCCGTGCTCAGGCGTAATGGCGCGTACGATCAGCCCGCAAAGCCCCGCGGTCAGCCTGCAGGCTGGGGACTTGCGACGACGACGCTCTTTCGGCATGATTGGCGGGGGCATCGCCTCGTGCTGTGGGGCCCGGAGCGCTCGATTTGGGTAGGCGGAGGCTACTGGAAGCGTCGCCGGGCGGCTGGACCCGGTGGGTTGCACACATTCGATCCGTTAAAGGGATACTGAAAGAGGTGCCGTTTGCGCTGGATGCGCCAGGACGGGATGGGTGTTGCACACATTCGATCCGTTAAAGGGATACTGAAAGGCTCAGCCGGATCCATCGTCCCATCCGGATCAACCTCCGTTGCACACATTCGATCCGTTAAAGGGATACTGAAAGCGAGGAGCTGGATCAACACCATCCCTTGCTCCACCGGGTTGCACACATTCGATCCGTTAAAGGGATACTGAAAGGCAAACTGACCTCCAGCGTCGCTCCAGCACCCACAGAGTTGCACACATTCGATCCGTTAAAGGGATACTGAAAGGTTCCCCCGGTCGTTCCGTCCCGGTGAACAGCTCCATCTCGTTGCACACATTCGATCCGTTAAAGGGATACTGAAAGGCGGGATGGGCCGGTGGTGCCCGATGCCCACTCTGGAAGTTGCACACATTCGATCCGTTAAAGGGATACTGAAAGCCGATCGGATCAGCTCCGCTGGCTTCTGGCTCATTTGCGTTGCACACATTCGATCCGTTAAAGGGATACTGAAAGCTATGTTGAGCGGCGGCGAGACCTGGCCGCCAAGATGGACGGTTGCACACATTCGATCCGTTAAAGGGATACTGAAAGGTCTGCTCATCGCATACGGGGCCGCGCTGGTCTCCAGGGGTTGCACACATTCGATCCGTTAAAGGGATACTGAAAGGCGATTAACTGACGTGAGCGGTCGGGTAGGCAGCGTGGGTTGCACACATTCGATCCGTTAAAGGGATACTGAAAGGTTGCTCAACGACATATCCTCCGGCACTATCGCCGCTCAGTTGCACACATTCGATCCGTTAAAGGGATACTGAAAGCCCACTCGCCCATCCCCCCATCACCACTTCCCACTCCAGGTTGCACACATTCGATCCGTTAAAGGGATACTGAAAGCTTGGCTGCGCGCGACAGTTTCGTCGCCACGTCGGGCGTTGCACACATTCGATCCGTTAAAGGGATACTGAAAGATGGTCCAGCCGCACCGTCACCGTCACCCGGTCGAGTTGCACACATTCGATCCGTTAAAGGGATACTGAAAGGCTGGAAGGCAGAGAGCTGGATGCTTGTGCTCTTGAGCGTTGCACACATTCGATCCGTTAAAGGGATACTGAAAGCCAATGGGTGCCCGGCTGCCGCGGCGAGAAATCGTCGCGCGTTGCACACATTCGATCCGTTAAAGGGATACTGAAAGGGCGGCTCATGGTTAGCTAGCGTACTCGGCAGGGAGCGTTGCACACATTCGATCCGTTAAAGGGATACTGAAAGGTAATCTTGGTAGAACAATTCGCCGGCGTTGCCCCCAACGTTGCACACATTCGATCCGTTAAAGGGATACTGAAAGCTCTCCCAGCGCCGCACTGCCGTTCGGCGTCGCGCGGCGTTGCACACATTCGATCCGTTAAAGGGATACTGAAAGCCCAACCTGCTCAATGGTGGTCGCCACCTGCTGATGCGTTGCACACATTCGATCCGTTAAAGGGATACTGAAAGCCTTTGGATGTGGTATCGATCTGATACCAGATAGACGTTGCACACATTCGATCCGTTAAAGGGATACTGAAAGG